>NZ_LN868936.1:377561-412178 GCF_001244735.1 Bacillus andreraoultii | reverse complement strand
CTGGATCAATAACAGGTCCAGTCTTTTTTCTTTTTAACCAAAAAGTTAAGAAGTCCGTTCAATCCCTTGTCCAATAAGGATAGTGGAGGAAAGAGGAGGGAGGAATAAAGAGTAAGCACTGAAGATAACCTCAACTTTCATCCAATATAATTCCATGCTTTTTTGGGAAATTTTCATGGCCTATTCAGTCTTTTCTCCTGATTCTTCTCTCTGTTGGGGGTAAAACATTTTAATGTTTACTGAATATTCAATACAACCCAGAACCGAAAAAAGAGGCGAAAATCGGGTGTTTGAGGGAAGAACTTTTTAGCATTGCCTTGTGGCTAGAAAATGGGGTTGAGGCCTTGTGGGAGTTGGGATGAGTGGGTGTTGGGGCGAGGGTAAAGGATTTTAGTTGGTTGATATAGTAGGAGAGAAGAAAAAACAAGAGTTAAGAAAAAGCAGTCCACTCGATTGTTTGTAAAATCCGATGTGATTCATTTAAAATAAATGGGATAGTTCCTGTTAAAAAAGTGTATACTCCCGTTAAATGGTAAGAATGGTAGGGATAGTATTAATAATGAATGAAAGATTGTTTATTACGAAAGGATTCAATTGTATTCTTTTGAATGAAGAAAATGAAAAAATAAGGGGCGATTTTTTTGTTACTTTACCATGAAATTCATAAAATATTTGATGACTTTGAAGAAGTTTATCAGTACCGTATGAATGGAGAAGGTGGTACATTAATCGAAACAGATAAAGAATTGAAACAGGGGCAAGTTATTATAATAAAAGACATAAATGAGTATGCAATTATCGTGGATAAGATTTGGGAGGTAAATGGTCAAAGATATTTCACCCATGTTTCTGCTGAGGATCTTATTGTTCGAGCAAGAGTTCCTGGACAAATTAGGTCCTTTTAGGTGACAAACCAGTGTCTCCCAAATATTATCCTATCCCGGGTAACTTTGTTCTTCCTTGTTGGAACTAGGTTGTTTCTGAGAGGAGAGAGAAGTGGAGAAACAATATGTCTCGGATGTTTTTTTCAATCATCATCCAATCGCTTTTTGCCAATAAAAATCAATATAATTTCAGGCTGGATCAATAAAAGGTTCAGTTTTTTTCTTTTTAACTCAAAAGTTAAAAATCCAGTCAATCCCTTATCCAACCACCAAATAACATTTTCACTAAATTGAAGGATTCAAACAGAGTTAATGTCAAACCAATCTCAATATTCCATTCTACTGAATTACTTATCCAATTTGGCTCCAAATACAAGCCACTCCCATACCATTGACTATATTCAATGGTATTTTTTTGTTCAACTTAATATAATTGCCAAATAAAAAATATATTAAACAGTAATTAGAGAAAAAAATAAAAAAGTATGTTTAAGAAAAGAAAATTTTGGGATTACTGATAAATAAAGAGGTGATTGCTTTGAAATGAGAATTGTAACAATGAATAGAATGAATGTAAATAGTCGGATAAATCTATATGAAAATGTAAAAAAAGGAGGTGCCTTATGAAACTGACACATAAATTTAAAATTCCATATGATATTGATCTCTATAATAAATTAAAAACAAAACGGCTAGAGGCAGGAAAAGTTTGGTCGGATATAGTTTTGTATGGGAATGAATATTATCGTATCTTTAAAAATTGGATTTCCAAGTCTGATTTAGAGAAAATAACTAGTCAAAGAGTTTGGTCGGATATAGTTTTGTACGGGAATGAATATTATCGTATCTTTAAACATCGGATACCAATGTCTGATTTAGAAAAAGTATCTAGTCAAATAAAATATGAATTACATTCTCAAACTGTACAAGCAATTGTAGCTAAGTATGATACAGCTCGAGAGATTACTCGAAAAAAACAAATGTCTGGAGATACTAAAGCGAAGTATCCGTGGAAAGAGAAAAAATATTACACTTTACCATATAAGCAAGCGGGGATGATAGTCAGCGAGCAAACAGTAGTTTTAAAACATTACAGGTATGAAATGGATTTTAAACGCAATAAAATGAAACGAATAAATGACTATATTGAAATACCTAATTTAGCACAAAAGGATATATCAAATATTTCATATGCAGAAATTGTCTATAAAAACGGATTTTATTGGTTTCATTATGGAATTTCTGTACAGAAGAAGGAACCTTTTAGTGTATTTAAACCTGCTGGTTGTGATTTAGGTGAAATTCATAGCTTGGCAATTGCAACTGAAGATAAGGCGTTAATAATTTCAGGACGAGCTATCCGTGCTATTAAACAGTATCGTGATAAAGTGTTGGCAGAATTGTCGAAGGAAATGAGTAGATTAAAGAAGGGGTCAAGAAAGTGGGAAAAGTATAATAGAGCAAGTCAAGAGGTAAAAGCTAAGTGTAGACAACAAATAGATTATTTGATTCATAAATCTACTAAAATGGTTATTGACTTTTTGGTTAATGAGAATGTATCTGATCTAGTAATTGGAGACCCAGCAGGGATTGAAAAAGGGACGAAAACAGATCCGGAAAAGCGAATAAAGAAAGTTAGAAGACAACAACTATCTAAATGGTCCTACGGAGAATTTAAAAATATTCTTAAATATAAGTGTGAATTGAACGGGATTAAAGTACACTTTGTTTCAGAAAATTTTACTTCACAGGACTGCCCATTCTGTGATGGAAGACATATTGTGAATGGAAGAAGATTCATTTGTAATGTTACAAATTCAGAAATACATCGTGACGTTAATGGGGCACAGAATATTTGTAGAAAGAAATTTGAGTTGGCAGTAAAATCCGTGGATGTGTTATTTAAACAGCCGATGTGGTTTAGAAAGAAATGAAAAAAGTATCGCCTAATTAGGAAGGCGTAGTTGGCACTGACCTTGCCCTATACCATATACAGAGGTATACGTTGTCTTGCTCTAAATCTAACGTTTAAAGTTTTAAGGCTCCATGCCCGCTTTAATTAATAGTTGGAGAGCAAGAAAAAACTAATTTTATATTAGGAAGGTTCAACGAAACATAACCCTTGGGTATGTTAAACAAATAAATAAAATGGCCTATCTATTTTTCGATAGGCCATTTTTCAGGTGCTTTATATGTTTAAACCCAGTGATTTGTACAGTTGAAACAAAGTTGATATCCCTTATGTTTATAGGGTTGTTTTATTCATAGACGGAATAAGGTTCAGATTCATTTCAATAGATATGTTAAAACATATACTTGTGTTTAATATCTCTTAAACTTCGGGTAAAAGGATTTCTATTATCGTTTGGATAAAGTTTTGTGGAATAGAAAAACAAGTTATATACTAAATGAAATAGGTAATTTATTGATATTTGTAGCCTTAATAAATCGAAATTAATATGGGGAAAAGTGGCTTATCCATGGTTAAAGATGAGAAAGTGGATGTATTATATACCTTAATAAAGGAGAATTACATGTTAGATGATAATCAAAAATTAACTAAAGAAGATTTGAAGAAAATTGAAACAGATGAAGAAACTGCTGTTGCTTTAATAAAACATTATGCAATTCAATATTCAGGTAAAGATCATTATGAGCAATTAGGTAGTAGTTGTACAATGTCAATAGTTAATACGGTAGATACCGTAATTGGCTCTGCTAAATATCTTGATGGTCATTTTGTTATGCCCGATCAAATAAATGTAGAAAGGCTTGTTGATTGGTTTGTAGAAAATAAGGATTTTGATAGCGACAAAGATGTAGTTACATATTTTATGGCTGATTACATTAAACGGAAAATTAATGCGTTATATCGAAATATTAAAAGAAATACTGATATTTATCAAGAAAGGTCTACTACAATTACCATTGCTGGTAATAAAGAAGCACACAGAAGATATAATAAGGAGATTCAAAAGCGTAAGGAAAAGGATGTTAAAATAATTCGGATAGACAAAAAGCAAAAATATTAAAATCAGAGGAGGGATTTGAGTGACTTATTCAAATGGCACATTTAACTTAACAGCAACAAAACTCGCTCATTGGCATAGAAACGTTATTCATACAGATAATAAATGTTTTGTTTGCCAAGAAGATTTTAAGGGAATCGCCAAGTATTTAACGGATGCTGGACTAGAAGTGCTTGAACAAGGTAGTAATTTTTTAAGAATTGCTGCTGTCACCGGTTATCGAGATGAATTCGGTGGGAGAACAGATGAAACAGATTACCTTTACAAATTAATTACTGCTTCAAGTGAAGAAGAGAGAGATAGGATTATTGAGGAGAGACCTCATTTCAATAAATTTAACCAAAACTCTGAAAATGAAAAATGGACACCTTCAGAAGAGCAGATAGAATATCTTCAACATTTACATAAAAAAGTTTATGGGGAAGAACCTAAAATAACTGGAGAAGAAGACAGATTTTCAATTTCAAACAAGATAGAAGAACTCTTAAAGATTATCGAAAAGGAACAGATAACCAATACGAGAAAAGTGAAGGATAGTTTTAAGCGATGGTTGAATAAATACCTTTACCAGTATTTGCGGGAAAACGACTATCCAATTGTCACAACTGAAGAAATACCGGATGAATTCTTTAAAGAGTTACATGATAAAATAAAAAAGGTAAGCAAATATGAAGATACAATATGGGTAAAAGCCAAGTATGTTCCAACAACTGAAGATTTAAAAAAGAGCACAGAGAGCGAAATGAAAAAGCTACAGAAGAAGAAACCAAGTGAAAAACAAGTTAATCTATATTTAACATTATGTGAGCGACTATCCCTTGATGAAAATATCCCAGATAATTACTTACTTTTGTCTAAAAAAATTGGTGATTACTCTCAAAAGGCAAATGATTTAAAACCAGCTACAGAAAAACAAATTTCCACTATCAAGAGATTATGGGAAAAATATTTTAATGAAACTGTAGATTTAACAAATGCTACACAAATTGATATAAAGAAATACTTCGAAGAAATAGAAAGTAAAATAGATCAATAAAGTAGGTTGAATATGCAAATTCCTTTTCTTTATTTAAAGTTAAGTATTAATCTAAGGAGTTATTCAAGTAATTAGTATTGAATCTATGAACTTTTTTGCTGTGTACTAGAATGATAGTTTTCTAATTAACTAGCAGTATGCAATGGGGATAAAATACATATAATAATAGAAGCACATATGATACACAATATGTGCTTTGATTTATAACCGTTTAGCTCCGATGATACTATCAAAGGAATATGAACAAATGTCGTCCTGGTATAATCCATATAATTTACCCTGATAAGGGTCTATTTTTGTTGCAATAAAAGGGCCAAATTCCTCAATCATGCCATCAAGCCATAGTTTCAGTTGAATTTGCTCTCTATCCATTAAACTTTCAACAAGGATATCATTAATTTGATGCAATTGATCTTCGTCTAGTACAGGCTTTTGTACCTTCATATCTTCAATTTCAAATTTTTTTAGCATGGAGATGTGTTGGGGAATAAAGAAACCGTTCCATTTTTTCAATCCTCGATCTTTCATTGACTTCACCTTCTAAATATCTCTATTACTTTTATAGTATATCAAACACGTGTTCGCATTCGCAAGAGGACACTCCGAATTGACTATAAATAGAATTTATGAAATATTCAGAGATAATTGTGTGTACACTTTTCTTATAAATAAAGGTAAGAATGAGTTGCTAAATGTATCACTTTTTCTTGAACAAATCCTTGCAAAATCAACATTTTATTTAAAAGATGTTAACACTTTTGAGGTGATATAAAAATGTTTACACTTGTCTTCGTTACTTCTTTATTCATCAATTTCAACATCCCAATCGTCCATAAAATCTGAACCAAGTAGTTTCTTGATTTCCTCTTCTGTAGTATCTTTATCCCTTTTAGATTTAAGGTACTCAAATTCTTCTCTTGGTACCAAGTAGTTCTCCGGCTGTCCTTTCATTTTCTTTCCAGAAAGATAGCCTTGTTTAATCCAACTTATCACTTTTTCTTCTTCTACCTGATAATAATCACCTATTACTTTTGTGGAAATATAGGGGATGTCACTTTCATCCTTTTCACCGTTATTTTTCCTGTCAAGATGCTGAAGGATTTTTGCAGCCTTTTCATCCTGTTCTCTCGTGGTTACAAAATTATCATTTGGAATTTGCCATTTTCCATACTCATCTTGATAAGCATCCCGAAATCTACCTTTTTCACACATATTTTGTACCTTTTTTCGATCTAATCCTAATTTCTTGCATACTTCAGCTAATGTTAAATAATTCATGTTATAAGGTTTCCCTCCTTTGAGATGTACTGTAAACATCCTCCAACTCATTCTTATTGCCTATCATAACATCATGGTCGTTAAATGGATAATTATACAGTTATTATTAAAAGATATGGAAAGATAACTGTACATTTTACAAGAGGTCAGAGTACTCTTAGACAGTTGAGCAAATTAACAATAGTACATCAGCATTTTGTATTTATTATGCAATCCTAACCGTAAAGACTATAAGATTAAATAAACATATATAATCAGCTTTATTTGTTTTAATAATGTTGTAAAAAACTATAAATATAGTAAAATTAGTACTATATAGTATTTAGAGTAATCTAACATTGATTAGTATATTTCCACTAAAAATAGGAGGTAGAGGATGAGTAAAGTTTTTCAATGTAATATCAACGAGGATATTTTAGAAAAATTTCAGATTGCATTAATGTTGAATAAGGAAGAGGCAGAAGATGTAATTGAAAAATGTATGTTGAAGTACATATCGAGTAGTTTTTCTAGGGCTTCACAAGAATACAAAACATTAATTTCAAAGGATACCCCAGAATCTGATATTATGAATAGAGATAGAGGAAAGGCAAGAATTAGAATTCCAAGATGGGCAAAAAAGCCTAATCAGTATAATCATAGAATCATAAGAGCATTCTACCAAGTTGAAAGTGAATTAGGGTTTGTACCTTTTTCAGAACTTGAAAGAAGATGTAGTGATGAGGTAAAACATACAGATACGTTTGTAAGGGATTTTCGGGGTAACTTCTACCAGATGAAAATAGATTCACCAAAGTCGCATGGTAAAGTTTTTGAGGTAGAAAATGATAATGTTGTGATTTGGGAATATGTTAAGGAAATCCTCGAAGAGTACAAGGAATATTTTTGTAGATAAAAAATTTGTTGCTTTTATGATAGAATGTATTTTATATCTATCTAGTTAGAGGTGCGGAAAGTGAAAGATATACAAGAATTCCTGAAAAATTTTCAGAAAGAAATGAACTGGGAAATTTCAGATAAAAACTATAAAGAATCAAGATCTTCAATTTTAAATAACTATATGCTCCTAACAACCGAAATAGGTGAGGTTGCTGAAGAATTTAGGTCTATTTTTAATAAGACATATAAACTTGTTAAAGAAGAAGGTTTAAATGAGGAAGAGGCCTTCAAAATTGCAAAGGAGACTTACAAAGAAAATATAGGGAAAGAACTATCCGATTGCTTGGCGTATTTAGCAAAATTTGCTAACTATTTAGAAATTGATTTGGATGACAGTTTCTATAAAAAAATGAGTGAAATCAAGTCGAGGGTCAATAAAGACCAGCGTTGATTAACGTGAGGTGTTCTATTTGGATAAGAAAAAAATTATTGAAGAAAATTGGGGGAAAGACACGATATTTGAGGTGATTGAATCCCATAATATAAGCCTGATTGAATTCCTTGAAATAGCATTTGAATTATATTTATACACGAAAAATACACCTAATATTGGAAGAAGATGGACGAAGGTTGAAGAAGATTTTTTAATAAAACATGCTAGTCAATTATCAGTAAGAGATGCTAGTAATTTGTTATATAGATCGCATTATGCAACTTATCAAAGAGTGAGGTTCCTAGGATTAGGAGAAATGATAAATAAAAAGTAAAGGAAGTTTGCGATGAGTCATTTTGAAGAGTATGAAGGTTCGTTAAAAGGTATAAAGTTTATTGATCTATTTGCCGGTATAGGGGGATTCCATACTGCCTTGTCCTCATTTGGTGCAGAGTGTGTTTTTGCATCTGAATGGGATAAACACGCACAAAAAACCTATTTCGAAAATTATGGAATAATGCCGGACGGGGACATAACAAAAATAGAAGCGGAAGATATTCCACCTCATGACATTCTCTGTGCAGGTTTTCCATGTCAGCCTTTCAGCATTTCGGGAAAACAAAAAGGATTTGAAGATACAAGAGGTACACTATTCTTTGATGTTGCACGAATCGCAAAATATCACCAGCCGAAATTATTGTTTATGGAGAATGTAAGGAATTTTGAAAAACATGATAATGGTAATACTTTAAAAACGGTAAAGGACACATTGGATGAAATAGGTTACAATCTTTGGTATAAAGTTTTAAACGCAAGTCATTATGGATTACCTCAAAATAGAGAGAGAATATACATGATTGCCGTTAGAAAAGATATAGAACTAAAGGAATTTCACTTCCCAGAACCAACTTATGAACAAGTTATTTTAAGAGACCTAATTCTTCCAGATGAAGAAACCGAGCAATATATAATAAGAAGAGATGATATGATTATTGATGAATCAAAGATTCCAACGCCCTCTCTATTGAATGATTATCAACTAAAGCCAATTAGAGTTGGTACAATTAATAAAGGTGGACAAGGAGAAAGAATTTATAGCGATTTAGGCCATGCAATTACCTTATCAGCTCAGGGTGGTGGCCCTGGTAGTAAAACAGGTTGCTATTTGATTAATGGAAAGGTAAGAAAGCTAGATCCAAGAGAATGTGCCAGACTTCAGGGATTCCCAGAAGATTTTAAAATACCGGTAAGTAATGGACAGGCTTGGAAGCAGTTCGGAAATAGTGTTCCTGTTAATGTACTCAAGCATATTATAAAGTCAATTGTAGAAACAGAAGAAATATATTCTGCTTTGACAGAAGAAATTTCGGATTCGAATAATAAACAACAATTAATAACTGCATAAGAAATAGATTTGAATGCTATTTATAAGCTGTAGACTTATAAGTAGCATTTTTTTATTATAAAGAAAAAAGATAAAATTTTCAGGTGATAAAAATGATTACATATGAAACTCATGTTTTCCCTTTCCAAGAAAGATACAAAAAAATAATTGTACCGGAAGCAAAGGTGAAAAGGATAAATGAATTTGTAACCGAATTAATAAAGGAAAAAGAAAAAGAGAGTCACCATTCAGTAGATAATAGATCCCATTTTAAAAGGTATTATACAGGTACTTTAGGGGAGGTTGCACTTGAAGAATACCTTGGAACAGAAGGTATTGTGGACTGGACTATTGGAAATTCGAATGATTATCACAAGCCTGATTTGAGCAATATTGGAGTAAGAACAGGGATAAAAACAGTTGAATATGGCTCATTTCCTATAATTTTTAAAAACTCGTATTCACCAGAAATAGTAATGATTAAGGTCAGTGATAATCATGTTGTGTTATGTGGTTTAGCTACAAAAAATGTTTTAAACACATACCAATCTGATAAATTAGTTAAGGATAAAAGAATTCTTCAGAGAGGAACTAAAACTGGCTTTTATGGATTCGAATACTTAAAGGCATTTTCTACATTAGATGAATTAAAAGAAATTGCTCCTGCAAAATAGATAAAATGATATTCGATTTGGAGAAATAACAATTGTTTCATTAGCATAATTTATTTTTGAAATCTTATCAATGTATGTGTGTAAGTAGAGAAGGCTTTCGTATTTACTTTTTAGAAGGTTCAGAATTAATGTTTGCTTTTTTAAAAAGTCTACTTATGGTTTATCGTTTATCATACATTAGGAAATTATAGAATAATAATTACTTTATGAAGAATGCTACTTATAGTCTGTCGACTTATAAGTAGCATTCTTTTATGTTGTAAATAGTAACCAATTAGGAGTAATTAACTATGAGATACAGGATGGTTTTAGGTAAAAATATTCATAAATACAGGATGAAGAAGGGGTTATCGCAAGAAAAACTTGCTGAATACTGTGGCTTACATCGTACCTATATTGGTGCGGTGGAGCGAGGAGAAAGAAACATTTCAATAGATAACATTGAGAAAATTGCAAACGCTTTAGAAGTCGATGTTACACAATTATTCCATAACGAAAGGGGACATTAGAGTGGGAAAAAAGGCTAATTGGGAATTATTTGAAATTGACTCTTGTAATTATTTGAATGAATTGTTTGAAGGTTCTCCAATAACTTTTCAAGGAGAAGGTGGCAAGAACTCTAGTTCTAGTGATATAAAGGTTTTTGATAGAGGTAAATATATATTTTCTATTGAAGCAAAGTATTCACCGTCCCAGAGCGGCCAGTTTGTCTTAATAGAAGGTAATGACTTGTATTCGTTGTCACCTGTGAGTAAATTCGAGAATAATGAATATACCCAAGCAATTATTGACCATCTAAATGAAAATAAGGAACAATATACACCAGAAGGTCAAGAGGCAATAGAAATAAATATTGATAAAAAAATACTTGCTAAATGGATAACAGATCATTATAAAAGAAAGGATAGCTATTTTGTTATCACCTCAAACAAACTATCCGATTATAAGGTAATATTACCAATTGATGATATAAAAGACTTCTTTGATGTTTCTGCGGTTGTAAGAAGAAAGAAAAGTGGATCTACTGATGTTGCACAATATAAAATTGAAAGTTGTATTAATGAGCTAAGAGAGTATATAAAGCAATACGGATTGGCAGTAACTGATGTAATACCTCAAAATAAGAAAACTCTAATTAAGTTGAACAAAGGAGTGGATTTAAAAAAGCCGGATAGATATTTCGGAGATGGATATTACCTATCACCAAATAGCAACGGTGAAGGCTACTATATTAAGCAATTGTCAAAAACCAATAATTTAAACGTTATTTTTAGTTTAGTATACACAGGTCCAGAAAAAAACATCGGGATTGATTTGTTAAAAAAATTCACCAATAACCTTCATTGAATATTACAAATTCCTATTCAAGAAATCATAGTACTATTCTTTTATGGCGGTGATTTCATTAAAATAGGAAACAAAAATAAAATATTTCTGTTTCCTATTGCCGTCCCTGTTTTTCAATGAATTATTCATCTGTCTATACTTTTTGTTTTTTTTACGATATTGAATGCTTTACCGTAATCATAAGGTTGGGAATAATACACTTTACCACACTTCTGACATTGAACATCACAAACACGATTGTAATCTTGCTTTTTTTTAGAAGCTAAATCAGTTGGTAACTCTTCAACAGCAACCACCAACAAAATTCCTCCGCATTCACAGAACATAAAATTCCCCCTCTAATTACCAACTCGTTCATATAAATAAAGTTAATCAAAATTACAAAAATACACAAAATTAATGGATGAGTCTCTATATTATTTGATTAGAACCTCAATGTTTTCTTCTTTTATTAAGTCCTTATTTACTGCTTCCCACAAATATAAACAAGCGATAGCTGGATTTTGCTCCCAAAACTTTGATTGTTGTAAAAGATAAGATTTTATATCCGTTTCTTTATCTAATGAATATAGCCATTTAGCGGCACGTTGAAGGCCAACATCATCTTGCGGAAGTATGTCCATTTTCCCTAATGAAAATATCAAAAACATTTCAGCAGTCCATTTACCTATTCCTTTTACGTTAGTTAATGATTTAACAATTTGTTCATTTCCCATTTGGCTAATTTCATCTAAATTCAGTTCTCCTGTAAGTATATGATTAGATAAGTCAATCAGATAGGATATTTTCTGCTTAGATACACCGACATATCTTAGTTCTTCAATACTGATTTTTTTAACAGAGGACGGTGTGATATTCTTTTGAAGAAGCTGTTCGAATCTTGAGTAGATAGTACTCGCAGCTTTAGAGGAAAGTTGTTGGCCGATTATTGACTTTGTCAAAGCCTTAAAGTAATCCCGTCTTAAATTCAGTTCGATATCACCGATGTATCCTATCAATTTACCCATTAATGGGTCAGATTTACATATTTCGTTTACACGTACATCGTCTTGGGAAAATAAAATTCTATTATTCATATCTACCTCTATAATAAATTAATATTTTTGAAATTATCGTTGATTATATCAAAATTATAGCGTTATTTTGATTCAAACTCAAAAGCTGATTTTGAGAAGGAATGGTTTGGATTACCTTGATGGACACAATAAGCTAATCTATAATACAATTTGATAAAATAAAGAGTAGGATGGATTAAGTTTTTTCTGTTCATGTTCATATATAAAATTTCTAAATTTATCCTTGAAATTGAAATTTAAAACCCTAATTTTCCTTTATTTATCTTGTTTTGCAATATTATTTATGGCAGGAATTCTATTTGTAATCATTTTCCTATAGTTAAAAAATAAAAAGCCCGCAAACTCCTATTTCAGGATGCGAGCAAATTTTTTATATTGGATTTTAGATGAATGAAGTGGATTAAAGCCGCCAAAAAAACAGAAGGATAAAGCGACCAGTTTAGGGTCATTTCATAGTATTTTTAACTATTAACTTCATTGTAGCAAGTGATGACTCCTGATGGATTGGATCATTGGTTTTGAGAAATATTGACATTAATTCAATATAGTCCTTTAGTTGGTCATCCGTCATATAATCTATTGCATGGTGTTGGTTTTTTAATACATCAGCAAGCAGACTGTATTTTTCAGAATCGTTCAACGGCCATTCCTCCAGTCATTGAAATAACAATCTTACTATTTCACTTTCTTATTCTCGTAGTCACACTAGCATATTAACACCTATATGGATTTTCGTGCAACAAGTTCTCTCTATTGCTACTCATCTACTAATTATTTGTTACATTAAATAATAATAAGTCATTTTGAAAAAGGAAATAGAATTATCAATATATAACGTTTGTACTAAGAAAAAGGAGTGCATAAATGAAGAATGATAAAGAATTTGAAGCATACTTTCAGAAGAGGTTAAATGAGGACCGCAATTTGATTAAAAATTTATCTATTTCAATTGAAGAACTCAAAGAAATATATTGGCAAGAATTTGAATTTAAGGAGAAAAGGCCAGTATTAAAGTTGAAAATGGAGCCACAAAAACTGAATCATGAAATTGTAGCATCTTATCTCCCAGAGAAATGGGAAATGCCGAGAGAAGGGAAACTTTTGTATAGCGATGAAGAGTTGATGGATGTATTGACTTTAATTGTTTACAATTTGGGTGTAGAAAAGGCTCTATCCTCGATTCCAAAGCCGTTAATAAAAAGATACTTAAAAGGTGAAAACTTATGAATAATGATGAAGAAAAGAAGGATGAAATTGAGTTTGTAACAGAATTAGACCAAGAAGTACTTGAGCTGATTTTTCAATTATACGACGGAACCTTTAGGGATTTGGTAAATAGATAGTACTAATGAAATTGTAATCTCTTAATAGATTTTATACAAAAAAATAAAATAGAGAGATTATTAATAACAGCCCCGAAAATTATTCAATTGGGGGCTGTTCTTTATATCTCTTTGTAAATTCATAGAGACATTGAGAAACAATATCTCGATTTCGTAAATGTGCGAACTTAGTAGAGCATAAGTCCGAGAAATCTTGGTAAATTAGGGAGTTAATTTGGAATGTTTTTGATACCGAATCAATACTAGGGTCATAAACCATCGGATTCAAAACTAACTGGTCAGAATGAATCCTCAACAGCTCTTTCAACTCATCAAAGTGCTCTGTGATAAACAGCATTACATCACTGTTATCTTCGCTTTGGTTTATGTGTCTTTGGATGCTTTTGTATTCTCTAATTGAAAAGGTTTTCTCGTACTGCTTCTTTGATTGATTAAATACGAAACCTCCGACACGCATCTCCTTGCAAAAAGAGCTATAGTTTAATCCTAACCTTTTACTAGCCTCTCTTAAATCTTGCGTTTCAGTCAGTAAGTTGTTAACTATTTCTACACGTTCAATTAGGTCCATTTGCTGGAATTCTTCATATTTCATAGCACATCAACTCCTTTTTTTCTACAACATTTTTTATTCCTTTTATACTAGACAACTCGCAACTGTTTAATAACTATTTAACTATTTATTAATTAAACTTCTCCATATTTTAGTAGAGTTATAAATAACCTCCGAGTCGAGTAGTATATGGGGCAAGTATAAAAAGCAGGCACTGGTGAATGCCAGTAACAGAAATGGAGGAGAAGGATATGGTTAATGAAGATGCGATAGAATTAGCATTAAATGATTTTGGTGAGTATGTTAAGAACACACGATTACAACTTGGGATGAGCCTAAATGAATTGGCAGACAAAACGAAATTATCAGCCTCGTTTATTTACAGACTTGAAGTGGGGCAAAGAAGGGCATTACTAAATACTAGATTGGTCATACTACTATGTGGCTTTAATTGGGATAAGTATGAGATTATGATTTACTTTGGAAGGATACTAAAGAATCTTGAGGATTTTAAAAAGGTAATAAAATAAAGGAAATGCTATTGAATGACGGTGGCTGAATCATCGGTAATTCTATAGCATTTTTTATTGCAGGTATGTTTGATAAATCAGGTGTTGGTTCAAATCGTGGAGCAAAGGAAAGTTTGGATACAGCATTTCGCTTTTTCACCGCCAACAGCAAAAGTATCAGTAACACCATTAGTACAAAGACGAAAGATTACCTCATGCACATCATTGACTTACAAGGAATAGGTTTAACAGAAGAGTTGGCTATTGCTGAGTTGATTGGCCTTTGTTCTGGTGCATTGGGTAAGCCAACACTTGATAGTTTGGTTGTCATTGGAAACATGACAGTTGGGGGCACTATTTCTAAAGTGGAAGAGTTTGCTAATATGTTACAAGTTTGCGTAGATGCTGGTGCTAAGAAGGTTCTAGTACCTGCAGCATCAGTTATGGATTTGCAGACAGTTCCACCAGATTTATTGGTAAAAGTGCAGCCGGTGTTTTATTCAGATCCAATTGATGCGGTGTTTAAAGCATTGGGGGTTAGCTAAATTAAATATACATTTTAAGGAAAGAATCGGTTCATCGGTTCTTTTTTCTTTTGCCTTTAATAGGTTTAGTTTTAAGCATACTTCAATTAATGGTTTAATTTTTGAAAGGCTTCATTCAAACCATTCAAGTGAGATAGGAGGGCAACTTGTTAATTCAGAATCACTAAATGTGGAAAATGAACAACGTTTTATGGATATCAAAAGATTAATTTCACTAAAAAGCGGATATACGAGTGAAACGAGTGCATTAATCTAATCTATTACTTGAATTCATTTAAGCTACCTGTGATGATTCCTTTATTTTGGACCCTTCGGAGATACTCCCTATTTAAGATATAGGTTTTTCTTATTAGGAAAATGCTGCCCTTGATGTCAAAAACATCATTACAAAGTTTAGTACTAGGCATTCATATAATGGAATATTTACTTAATTTGGATCAAGGTATACTCATTTCACTTACGAGTGAAACGAGCGTATAGGCATACTCTAATTATATGCAAAATACTTGAACTCTTTGTTTGGTTTCTATTTGAAGATTCTTTTATTTAACTTAAATCGGGTCTATTTACTAATTAAGGGATTGATATTCATTCAAAAGAAAAAAGATTCCCTTGATGTCAAAAAACACTATGCACATAGTTGAGTAAGAGGCTTTCATCCAAAGAACTATTTAAAAAACATAATCCCTTGTACGAGTGAAACGAGTGTATAGAGGTAAAACTTGTCTTGTTGATTATTTGTATGGAAACAAAAATCTTGTATTTAATCCTACTTCTTAATTATGTTGGTGAATGAAGCATTTATTAAAAGGCGAGTAAAACGAGTAAAGGTTTCCAAAACTATGCTATATTAATAGATGTTAATTAAATTATGGTAATTTTCTTTGTATAGTTTTGGATTAAGGGATCTTTAATATTTTATGTGGTTGAAATATATAAATTAAGGTCATTATTGTTCTAATGTGTAATTATATAATGAAAAGTTGTACTCGTTTTACTCGTAATTGTATTAGCTCTGTCTTCTATGATTAACGGAGGTATTGTGGTAACATCAATAATTGTTTTTTCGTTAATAGAGATGAAAAATTCATATGTAGGGTTAATAAAATATTAAATTAAAGTGAAAAAATATACTCGTTTCACTCGTATTAGCCTAAAAAGGCTTCATTCAAAGGTCATAAGGATAGGGTGTATAACCATGGTTATTTGTATTATTCATGTAACTCGGATTTCTCTAATAAGTAAGTTTTCCATAATCGGAGAATTTATATAGTACGGGGACTCAAGTAAATGTCGTTAATTTCATTGAATGAAGGTTTTAATTTCACTTAATAGCATGTGAAGTTGAATAAACCACTCGTTTTACTCGTAATGATTGAGTTAGTATCCAAAATAACGTTGACAATGCTACATTTCGGCAATTAATTTGAGGTAGAGCATTAAAAATTTGGATACGTGGCAAATCGGTAGTACAATAAAAATATGGATCATTACAAGCAAAATATCTTTCAATTGCATGATGTTAAATAATTTTGGAGTAAATTGTAGTGTTAAAAAATACTTAAACAATTAATTGTTGACTGTGGGCAATATTCGTGTAAAAATATAATTAAAGATGAATCCAATTCAACCTCCAAGGAGGTGAAGACCTTTGGAAGAAAAGAAAGGAACTGGATTTGGTCAACTGATTCGTAAGAAAAGGAAATCAAATAACTGGTCTCTCGTTACGTTAGCAGATGAGACTGACAAAGTTGGCCATCGTCTAAGCGAAAGTTACCTTAACAGGTTAGAAAACGGTATTCGAAAAGAACCAAGTGTTGCTGTGGTTTTAACACTTATTCAGGCATTGAGGCTCTCCCTCGAAGAGGTTTTAGAAAGTTTTGATATGGGTCACATTTTTCAGAATGAAATGGATAATTATTCACCAGTAGTTATCCCTGATAATTGGAACAACCTCAATATACAAGTGAAAACGGAAGAAGAAAAGTTTTCTATGTCTGGTGCCCAAAAGGACTTAATTGGTCAAGTTATCATCGACCTATATGAAATAGCACTATTGGGTGAGCCGAGTTACTTTGAAAATCGTGCAGAAGGATATGTTTTGAAATTAATTGAATTGCTGGTAAATGAGCAATACCTAATTGAATTGGTAGATCAAGAATTTAGACTTTTCTTTGATGTGAGAGTAATGGTAGACAGGTATAATCTCCTTATAGATGATATAAAATCATCACTTGAAAACATCAATATTAAATCATTGTATAATACAGATATATCTATCCCTTTACCAATATTAAATGAGTATTGGCTAACAAAAAAGGACAAAAATATAATAATAGTAATAGATAAAGTATCGGAAGCGTTGAAACCTTATATTAAAACTTATTAATGGGGAGATTTCCCCATTATATTTTCACTGAACGTTGCCCTTGGGCAATGCGGTGATGAACAACAATATATAGGGAGGATACCATTATCATGATTGAAGAAAGAACTATGAATTATGAACTACCAGAGGAATTAGGAAAGGCTCCGATTTGGGTTTGTACCAAAACTGAGCATATTGGGAAAGAAAAAATTATCATTGCTTCAGATCCAGTGACTGGGGAATCCGTAGATGAAAGTGATTCGACTAATTTAATGTCTTTTGAGAAGGCATTTGATCTAATGGAAAATGCACCTGAATACAGAAAGGCTGGGATAGGATTAGTTTTAAAAAAGGAAGATCCCTACTTTTCGATTGAAATTCAAGATGCGTTAGATTCAGATGGAGAATTAACTGACGTGGCCAGTAAAACCATTGAAATGCTTGAAGGAGAATTTTATGGAGAGATTGTTGAACAATCCTTGATACTAGTTGCTAAAGGGTCTTTGACTGGCAACCAACAATTTAAAAATATCAAGGTGTACTACTTTGACAAAAACCACATTGTACCATTAAAAGGATACCCAACCTGGAAACCAAAATCGCCATGGGTCCAAGCAACACGATTGGATGAAATTAAACAGTATCATTTTAAGCTAAACTGTCAGGTCGATGAAAACTCCAAAGAACTTCCAGAACACTATTTAAAAACCAGTAGGGGTCTTAAATTGTTGCCCAATGTTCTTGCAACGACTATGTTGAAACAAATGGATTATCTCATGTGTAACTCAATGATTTATGCAAAGGAAAAAGGCGGAGGTATATTCCAAAAGATGGACATTGGTAAAGTTGAACGTGAAATTTTGGATTACCTATCACCAAAGTTTCTGACAAATAAGGATATCGAAGAAACCAAAAGACTCCTTTTGAAAAGAATCCCTAAAGATGACGGACTAACAGACCCTGAACGCATGAAGGGAAAAATCAACTTCAAAAACGGTGTATATGACATTGCAACTAATACATTTGGACCCTACACTCAAAACTACAAAACTGCGTTTCAATTAAATGTTGATTACAATATTGACGCACAATGTCCACGATTTCTTGAGTATATCAAAACAACATTAACTAACGAAGATGCAAAAACCGTCCAAGAAACGATGGGATATCTAATTACAACTGAAATGAAGGCACAGAAAGCATTTATCTTGTATGGTCCTGGCAATACG
The DNA here is from genome assembly GCF_001244735.1 of Bacillus andreraoultii. Classification (GTDB taxonomy): domain Bacteria; phylum Bacillota; class Bacilli; order Bacillales; family Caldibacillaceae; genus Caldifermentibacillus; species Caldifermentibacillus andreraoultii. Next base: position 393,614 of record NZ_LN868936.1, on the reverse strand, counting down.
GGGAAATCAGTGCTAATTGATCTTATTGAAAAAATTATTGGATACGACTATGTTTCAAATATTCCTTTTCAAGATTTAGGATCTAAATTCTCCACTGTCAGACTGGTTGGAAAACTGCTAAATTCATACTCCGATCTTCCTCAAGGTGCTGTTAAAGATACAGGAGTATTCAAAGCGTTAGTTACCGGAGATAGAATTCACGCAGAAGATAAGTTTGAAAAAGGATTTGACTTCAAGAATGCAGCACGATTCCTTTTCGCCACAAACAAACTACCCTCGAATTTCGTTGACCCAACCTCGGGATTTTACAGAAGATTGGTTCTAATCCCCTTCCAAAACGTTGTTTCCCAAAAAGATATTGATCGAAATCTAAATAATGTTCTATTCCAAGAGCGGAAAGGCATAGTTCAATGGGCTTTAATTGGCTTGAAACGATTAATTGACAACAATTATGTGTTTACCGAAAGTGATGAAGCTAAAAACTTGATGTTAGATTACATGAGACAAAATAACAATGTTCTATGGTTTGCTGAAGAGTATTGTCAATTTAAATCCACATCAAGTGTATCTGGAAAAACCCTTTATACTGCCTATAAAAAAGCGTGTTTAGATGCAAAATTAAATGCAGTTTCTCAGCGTGAATTTTACGAGCAACTCACAAGTCAATTTTCTAGTGAGGGTGTGGCTAAACATTTAGGCTCACAATCAAGAGCGGTGGAGTTTGTTGGAATCAAATTAAGATAAAATCAGAGGTTCAATAATTGCCTCATTGTAAAATTGGTTTTTCAGGAAATGAAAAAAGGGAGCGTAATAGTTTGCACTCCCTTTACCCCTAAAGATTCCATTTGAAAGAGTTGTATCCGAAGACATAACTAACTCAATGTCAATAAAAAGCTAAGACATGCTAAGACCTAAAAAATTGTTAGAATCTTAGAGTAGGTAATAAAATGAAATTAACGATGAGAAAAGGGAAAATAGAAGTTATCCATAATTCCATAATTGTCGTTGGACTTAAAAATTGAAACAAAAGGGAGAAAAATAACATGTACAACAAATATTTAGTTGAAATACCTCACGTTAACAATTGTCATTTTGCAGCAAGTGAACTTGAACTAATGAACAATACTTTCGAATTTGAGCCTATATACAAATATGCTACTGGCAAAAATTACGATTGCGATTATGCTGAAATATACGCACTGAATGATGAAAAGTTACTCACTGGCTATTTGGTTCTGGAATCAATAAAATACTGTAAGGATGGGATAGATGGCGATGTTCTAGGGAAAAACGAGATATTTTTAATGCCAGAAGGGACATTTGCTAAATTTCATACCTTAATTGAAGACAACCAGTATGAAGATGGTAAACATAACAGGGTGAATCGCATCCTTGCCAAAGACCAAATTTTAAATATAAATGAAATGAAATCTATTTATACTCGGCTTTCAAAGGAACTAAACCTTTAACTTTGAATGTATCCGTTACCCCCAAAACTTCAGCTTTGCTTCATCTTCAGTTTTAAAAACAACCTACCATTCATATTCAACCAAAAACAGCATTAATGGATAAAATTCTTTAAGGAAACATTGGTTCAATGACAGTTATCTTCCGATCTGAGAATATTTTAATTTCCTCTCAATGCTCGCCAGATGAACCAAATATCTGAATTCCCGAGAAATCCATATCTTAACATATAAATAAAAAGGAGAACTGTAATTATGAAAATTTCAAGAGAACTACATCCATACCGTACTGCATTTATTGATGAAAGAATAATGGTAAAAAATGAATTACTCAAAAGTGACAAGGCTTCAAAATGGAAGAAGCGGAAGTTTGATGCCTCTTCCATATTTAAGAATATAAATGGTCATGATCAATTTGAAAATTCAGTCATGGAATGTAATGTTTTTCCGATGATTTTTGCAAATTTAAAGGAAGTAAGAGAGGAAACGCTTTTTCCATGTGAAATATTTGACGGAAACGAGGCATGGATCGGTAAAGATGGTTCAGGAAAATATAGATATATTACCGGTGCACCATTTGATGAAGCGGTTGCTTATACGGTTTTTGATTTGCTACTTTGTTTCCCACAAGTACAAGGAAAAGGATATACACAGCAACGCCAATTTGTAAGAAAGGAATTGATTGATTTGCTGAATGTATCTTTTGAAGATGTCAATTGGGAACGTAAAGAGCGAGACAAGTATATACAGAATAAACGAATACTTGCCCAATTTGGAAATCAAAGTTTTCAACAGAAGTATCCGAAAATATTCAAAAAAGTTAAAACCTACTTGGATGTACTTGAAAAAATGCTGGATCATGGTCAAAAGTACATTAGAACTACAATGAAAGATAAAAATGAAGTATCTTACTTTACACTATATGCTAAACAAATTGGAGTAACATCCAGTAGATTTACAAGTGCAGTAAAAAGATTTAATGAAATAGGATTACTGTTCAGTGAAAAACAAAAAGTTACTTTCTTCAAGAAGGACTATAATGCTAATGTCGAAGGAATAACAACTTGCTACTTATTTCCACTATATTCAGATCAGTTATTCGATGAAATTGAAAAGAAGTTAGCAGTTAATGCGTAGAATCCCACCTATTGCCTCTTGCATTCTATCATTTGAACTAACCTAAAAACCAAATCTAGACTCAATAATCATTGACAATTTTCATTAGCCTCTCTTATTCTAATTTTCAGAAGCCAATCAAATTTATTGAAATACGTATGAAGGCAGAACGTTAATGCTATTATCTTTTTTGTACTGAATGGGCAAATAGGTCTGCCGACTTTATAATAAAAAGTAGGAGATGATTCAATTTGAATAGAATAGTAGAACAAGAACAGGAATCGTATCGGAGAAAAAGGGAACAAGTTTCGTTTAACATTATTGACGTTGGAGCGTATCTAAATGAACTAGCTGAAAAGGGATTGGTATGGGCTTTAAAGGGGATGACGGATTTGTCGGAACCGGAGGACTTTCTAATAGAGAAGTATCTAAGTATTTACAGAGCCAATCAAATTTACGACAACCTCGAAGAAACCTTCAATATTCAAACCCTCAATGGACAGCCTATCGTTTATCATCATCAAACATTCCACTCAAAAAAATCTAAACAAGAAGATAAAACCAAAAAGCAACAAACACAATATCTGGAAGTAAAAGATGTGAAAAAATTTATTGGTTATCAGAAAGCGAAGGAACTGGAAGAAAAAATCTATGAGCTGTGCAAAAGTTTCCCATCTTATGAGAAGCGGCACATTGTCAATCAAATCGAGAGAAGTTCTACATCAATAAAAGACAGGATTGCAATCGGAGAACAGAGATTTATTGGAGAGAAATTTTACCAATATAGTATCAGCGTTGGCTCGGCAAAAGAAACATCTGCATGGTTACAAATTTCATTGGGACAAAAATATATTACACAAGGTCAATATGATGAGTTGGATAATTTGGCAAACCAAGTCGTGTCCATCTTAACCAAAACCTTGTGTCATTTAAGGGACAATGAAGGTAAGGGGATAGATTTGCCTAATCCTTATACCCCTGACGTTAAAAAATTTGGAGCTTATCAGAATGCCTTATTGCTAGTCGGAAGAATTTATGAGATTACAAGGCAACGAGAATTTTGGCAGGAGAGGGACCTTTTATACGGAATCCGGTCTTGTGCAACTTCGACGGTAGCCAATATAGCAGAGGGACATCAACTTTACGCTCCAGTAAAATTCAGGTTTTTTAATCATGCAATAGAAGCATTGAGTGGCCTCGAGAGTAAGTTGGAAGCAGCATTAGCCAAAGAGATTATTTCAATTTATATTCTTAAAGAAACCATAGAATTAATGAAAGGAATAAGAAATATTCTTACGAAGAGAATGAGAAATATAAGTGATAGTAGATAGACCTAGCATCAACAAAGGGTAAAGATTAATTCATATTCTTTATCCTTATTTTTTTAAAAAAATTTCTCATGTCACTAAAAGGTGAAACGAACATTTTGTATGATTTGGTGCTTAAAACTAGCTTAAAAAGTTATGTTCCAAGATTTCCTTTATCTAAATGGCTAATTTGATTACTTTTTCTTGAAATATCGTTTGACATTGTCTACATAACTTATAATTATTTAAAAAGATTATGTGGAAATGAAAATACAAAAATTATTGCCTTTATATTGTAGTACTTTATATTGTCTGTTGTTTTTTTGCACAATCTGCAAATCATTAAGGAGGAAAGCGTAATGAGGACAGGATTAACATATAAAAAGGATCCTAAAATGGATCCCTTTGTAAAATGATTTAAAAAACTTTTTCTTTTTTCATGAAAGTTTTTGTAAGAGTTTTTAAAATATCTACATCTAATTCTATGTTATTTTCATAAACATATTTTATTCCATAACCTAAAGCAAGTGTCATGCTCCCCGCAATTCCTGCTCCTGCAATAGAGCCAGCACCAGGAATAACTTTTATAGCCTGCCTAAAAATGCTTTTTCCAAGGTTCCCAGTCAACGTTGCTATTGCCAATTCCTTAGCTCTGTCTTTTGTAAGGGATTTTTCATATAAAGCTGCTAACTTTACCATTAGGCTCACTTGAATACCCGTTAAGGGGATAATATCAGAACCAGGAAGAGGTGCTGCACCAATAGCAGAAGCTGACGTAGCAGCGGCTATTATCCATTTATTTGCAGTTGAGGATTTTTCTTTAATTTGCCTGGCAAATAATATATCTTTTCCAGTTTCTTTAAGAATGTCTAATATAGTGTTTCTAAGCATTTCAATATTCTCACCTGTTTTGGACGAGATTGGAACAACTTTAAAATCATAATTTATAGAATCCTGTACAAATTTTATAAGGCTTGGAATATCCTCAGCAGCATCAATTTTATTTAAGACAATAATGATTCTCTTATTAAATTTTTTGATATTTTCAAAGGATTTTTTTTCTCCCTCCGAAAAGACTGTTCCTGCCGCATTGAGAAAAAATAGAATAATGTCTGCTTCCTTATAGAAATTAAGTGTTTCCTGAGAATTTTGACTATTTATATCATCCAATCCAGGGGTATCAGCAAAGATAATTTTATCCCTATATTTATATTTTTTCACTAAAGTAGTTTCACCTGGTTTTGGATTTACAGAAGCTACATCATCACCTATTAAACGATTAATTGTTGAGGATTTACCAGCATTTACATCGCCAACCATAGCAAATAAAATTTCCTTTTCAAGCTGCTCATTAATTTTATTTATTTCTTCCTCATAGCTTTTCTCGAATTCATTTTCATCAAATTGAATCACCTTTTTTCACTCTGCCTTTCCCTTAATACTAGGATAGAAAATAAGCAAATAAGCTCCAAATTTATCTTAGGTATATTATACCCTTTTTCTTATAATAAAAGAAAAATGTTTTATAAAGTTTCTATTTTCAGTAGAATGAATCCCTTGAATAAAATGAGAAAAATACTATAATAAAGTTATAGAAATTAATATAAAACAAAAAGGCCTTATTACCTTTGGGAGTCTATCAAAAAAAATGATAGATTTTGCCCCGGGGTAATAAGGCCTTTTTGTATTTCTGCTGAATGGAGGAGGAAAAGTGATAAAAAATTTTATAGTAAAACTTGAGTCCGAAGGAAAAAGCAATTTGACAATTCAGGCGTATCAGAAAGACATTGAACAATTTAAAATATGGCTAATTGACACCATCGGTTATGAAACGGAAACCATTACGGAAACAGATATTCGAGAATATCGACAGTATCTAAATTTGATTAGAAAATTAAAAGTTACAAGTATCAACAGAAAAATAAAAAGCATTGTACGATTCCAACGATATTTATGTGAAAAAGGAATTTGCCAAGAAGTAGTACAACTGAAAAATGTTCTTCAAAAAAACAATATTGAGTGGGACTATGAGGTTAAAGTTCTTGAAAAACAGGATCAATACCGACTAAAAAGAACAATAGAAGCAACTGGAAATAAAAGAGATATAATGATTTACTATTTACTTTTTGGAACAGGGATTAGATGCAACGAGTTAGTTTCTATACATATTGATGATCTTCTAATTACCGAGCGTAACGGTAAAAACAATTACAGTTATGTCATGATTCGCAGTGGAAAAGGGAACAAGATGAGAAAAGTGAACTTGAATGCCAAAGTGGTAAATGCCATTAAGGAGTATTTACTAATAAGGCCAAAAGTTCCCTCAAATCAACTTCTGATTGGTCAAAGAGGTCCATTATCTAGGTTAGCGATAAATAAAATCTTGGAAAAGTATAGTAAACAAGCTCAACTTGATTTTATAGTGACACCACATATGGCTAGACATACATTTTGTACAAATATATTGAAAGAAGGAAAGGTGGATCCTAAGACTTTAGCAATATTAACAGGGCATAGCTCAATTGATACACTGTACCGGTTTTACATAAATAGTAATGCTGAGGATAAGCAAAATGCGGTGGACAATCTATATCTTTAATAGAAGGAAAGTGACTTTATGATTCGAGAATGGAATGAAGCAACGATCAAAAGATTTTTAAAAGAAGGAAGAGGTCAAGGAACGGGAAAAGATTATAAGCCGTGGTTACAAATAAATGATATATCTAGTAGATCAAGAACGACAAGAACATTCGGCCATACTACTCAAAGGGTTCATCATTTGCTAAGCGACTTACAGTTGTATTATTTTTATCTTCTTGAATTTGACGAAAATGTCATTGATATACGTGAACAGTTTCCATTGTTGGATTTTCATGAAATGGATCTTTTAATTGATTCAGATTTAAGTAGGAAATTGTTCGATTCAAAAACCAAAGTTCCTCATATTTTTACAACTTCATTTTTTGTTACAAAAGTAGGAAATGACGATGACCCGTATTATCAGGCGAGAATTGTAAAGATTTCCTCAGAGTTGGAAAAAAAGTCAACAATTGAAAGACTGGAGTTGCAAAGAAGATATTTTGCAAAAAAGGGAATTGATTTTGGAATAGTAACAGAAAACGAGATTAATAAAGTGCTTTCTAAAAATATTGGATGGGCTTTAGCTGCGTATGATATTCAGGACTATCCTGAATTGACTACGAACTTTACTTATCTTAAAAATGATCTCTTGCTTTTACTAATGGATTCTAATATCTCATTTCAACAGGTGTTTGAAAAGATAGAAAATTTATATCAGTTATCTAATGGTCTAGGTCTAGTATTATTCAAACATTTGGTTGCAAGAAAAGATGTACAGATGGATTTGACAAGGAAAATTTATTTAACAAAAAAGCCTTGTGATTATGGTGTCCAAGTGAAAGAGGTGATTAATGATGACAGAAATAAAGCGGTTGGCAGTTAATGAACTTTTGAAAAATAATAAAGAACCCGAAAAAATTGAACGGATAATTTGGATTGATAGTGATTATCACTGGATTTACCTTATGGATTTGAAAAGACCTACGTTTCCATATCCAATTGAAATCCAGGAAATAGAATTCAAATTACAAATCGGGGAACTTGTAAAAGTAACCGAGGATCCATTGACCGTGATAGTAGATGAAGATGAACTGTCTAAGAGTGAAAAGGAGAAGCGAGATAAAGCATGGGAAGTAATTCAATCTATCTATATTACTCCTGATATATTCCTTCCAAAACAAAGAGGACGATTAGTAAATAAAGCAAGTGAAAAATTCAATATCAGTAAAAAAACAATTCGCAATTATTTAAAACGGTTTTGGGTAAGAGGAATGGTGAAGAATGCTTTGCTGCCAGATTATTATAATTGCGGAAGGAACTTGAATAGAGAACGAACTTTTTCAAAAAAGGCTGGTAGACCATTTAATTATTCTTCATCTATTAAGAGAGCACCGATCAATGATGAATGGAAGAGAATATTTAAAGCATCGTTAGAAAAGTACTACTTTATTCGTACAAAACCATCATTGAAATACGCATATCAACAAATGCTCAAAGAGTATTTTTCTGTAAAAGAAAAAGGGAAATCTAAATTAAAAGTTTTAGATATTGAAAAACCAATTCCTTCATTTAATCAATTTTACTACTGGTATCGAAAATGGTACGAGCCAGATTATGCAATTCATAAAAGAGAAGGGAGAAGGGAATTTTTACAAAACTATCGTGCCATAACTGGTTCTTCAAGGGAAGATTCTGGGGGTATTGGCACATATGCAATAGATGCAACGATTGCTGATATATATTTAGTTTCCTCGCTAGATAGAAATTCAGTCATAGGTCGTCCAGTTGTGTACTTGTCAGTGGATCAGTATTCACAGGCTATAGTCGGTGTTGGTATAGGAATTCAGAATATGTCTGGAGAATCACTCCGAGTGGCATTGGCCAACACTTTTGGGGATAAGGTGGAATATTGTAAAAAGACGCTTGATATGGAAATCTCATCGGAAGATTGGCCAATTCAATATTTACCACATACTATTTTGGCTGACCGAGGTAGTGAATTGATTTCAAATGATTTGAGTAGCATTGCTGAAAACCTAAATATCCGGATACAAAATACCGGATCTTTTCGTCCAGAGTTAAAGGCTGTTGTAGAGAAGTATTTTGACATTGTTCAGGAACACATTAAGCCGTTTCTTCCAGGGGCTGTACATAAAGACTTCATGAAACGAGGCGGACATGATTACCGAAAGAAAAGTGTTTTAAACGTTAAAGAATATTCTCAGATATTGGTCCGTTGTATTTTATATTATAACAACCATCATTATCTACAGAATTATCCACTAACTAAGGAAATGATTGAAGATAAAATTCGTCCAATCCCGATAGAAATTTTTAAATGGGGGCTGAAAAGAGGAATGGGGCTATTGAGAACAGTGTCTATGGAATTTATAAGAAGTAACGTTTATCCAAGCACTGAAGGTCTAGTAACACCAAGAGGCATCCTATTTGAAGGGTTATTATATTCTTCAACATTAGCAATGAAGGAAGGATGGTTTTCCAAAGCACGTATTCAAGGTAATTGGAAAGTCCGTATTCATTATGATCCACAGAGTATGGAAAAAATATATATACGAATTAATCGAAACAAATATGATGTATGTACATTGGTCGAACACCAATATGGGATGTTTAAAAATGCTAACATTGATGAGGTTCATGACTTGAGAAAAAATCGGAAACAACAAAAAACTGACTTTGAAGCTGAGGAACTAAATAGTCAAGTGAAATTAGCACAAGAAATAGAAGAAATTGTTAAGCGGGCAAAAGAAGAATCAAAAATAGAGTCCATAAACGGATCGGTCAAGAAAAATGTAAAAGATATAAGAAAAAACCGCAGTCAGGAACGAAACTTAAAGGAAATGAAGAGACGAACAACTGATGGTATACCTAAAGTTAAACGTTTGCAGGAAGATGAGAGCTATTCATTTGATGAAAACCTGCAGTTGGAAATGTTTCTTAAAAAGCAAAAGGAAGTGTTAGAGAGTGGAAATGATTGATCTTCCAAATGGCACAAAAGCACAAATGGCTGAATATAACCAGCATCCAGATATTATTGAATACCAAAATAACCCTTTAATAGAGGCGTTACCACCTATTTATTCTCAAAGTGAGGTAATCGACCGTTTATCTATTTATCCTCCGTACAATAAAGAAGAGAAGAATTTAGAAAATTATAAACGAGTTCATTTAATCCTGAGATTACTTCATTATTTTCAACCTATACCCATACATTTAACGATAGAATCGTCTATATCACGTTTGATTAGAGCGGGATATATTCACCGCAATCCATTAACAAAGGAATATACACAGGGATTTGTTGATAACTGGAATAACATAAAAGAAGGCAAACTTGATTACTCATTGATTCAGACGGGACAAACCCTAAGTATAGTGGGGGTTTCAGGTGTTGGAAAGACACGAACCATGCAGAGAATTTTACAAATGATGCCACAGGTTATTTCACATGTTGATTATAAAGGTAAGCCCTTAAATCAATATCAGGTAACATTTTTAAAAATAGAGACTCCGTTTGATGGCTCTGTAAAAACAATAATTTTTGATTTTATGTACCAAGTGGATTTGTTGTTGGGGACGAGTTATTTTAACAGATATGCAAATAGCCGATTGTCAACAAGTCAACTTATGCCAATAATGGCTCAAATAGCAAAGTCAATTAACTTGGGGGTCTTGCTAATTGATGAATTGCAGCATTTGAAAGGGATGAAAAATTCTAATTCCGTTCAAGTGTTGAATTTTTTTACGGCACTGATTAATACAATTAACATCCCTCTTATAATGGTTGGTACTCCTAAAGCTATGGACGTTTTACAATCACAATTTCGACAGGCGAGAAGAAATACAAATATGGGGAGCGTATTTTGGGACCGGTTAGAAAAGGATGCAGTTTGGGATCTTTTCATCCAAGGAATGTGGCAATACCAATGGACAAAAGAAGATGTCGAACATACTGATGAACTGTCTGCCCTAATGTACGAGGTAAGTCAAGGGATTGCAGATATTGCAATCAAATTGTTCATGATGGTTCAACATAGAGCTATTATTACGGGAAAAGAAAGGATAACACCAAAACTTATAAAGCTGGTAGCAGAGGAAGATTTAAAAATGGTTCAACCAATGTTACAGGCGTTAAGAAGTAAAAATTATTCAAGGTTATCCGATTATGATGACTTGGTTATTCCTGATATAAAAGAGTATTTTAAACAAGAGAAAATTGAATCTACGGATAAACAACAGATATTGAAATCGCTTCAACAAGGAGTACAAAGAAAAAGTGACGAGTCCAAGCTCATAAATGAAGCTGTTTTTAGACTAGAAATGTTAGGGTTTAATAACAATCTTGCAAATGAGACTGTACAAAAGATTTTATCGAAAAGCGGAACTTTGGAGTTATCAGTGTTAGTTCAAATGGCATTTTCAATGTTAAACGAAAGTGGAAATAACGAAATTGAAGAAGATGCAAATGATTTACGAGTAATAATTCAAAAAGGTAAAGAAGAACAAATTTCTGCATATGAATCATTACTTAATGCTGACCTAATAAAAAGTGATTATTCTATACATGGTGTTACCTTATGATTGTCCAATTCCCAACACCCTATCCAGATGAAATCCTGTATAGTGTTTTTGCAAGGTATCATGTTCGCTCTGGAAATTTCTTTTTGAAACATACAATGGAGGATTTATTTGGAAGAAAAACAGCATCTGCATCGGTAATGTTGCCTTCTGGAATAGGATTATTAGCGGAACGTTTGCCAAAAAATACAACCCTAAACGAACAAATGCTTATTAAAAACCACACAATGTTTCCATTGTATACAGCATTTCTTCCTGATGAAAAAGCAAATAGTATATACGAAGCGATGATAAGTGATAATGGTGGGAAAATTTTTATGCAATCAGGTTTGATGGCAAGTGCAATCCCGCAAAATAAATACTTTAAGTATTGTCCAATATGTTTTAAAGAAGACCTTAACCAATATGGTGAGCTGTATTGGCATCGAATTCATCAATTACCAGGAAATTTTATTTGTTGTAAACATCAAGTATGGATAAAAGAAAGTACTGTGCCAATCATTCAGTCAAATAAACATATCTATGATGTTCCAACATTAGAAAACTGTGATTTATTTAATGTAAAAGACGTAATTAATAACGAAAACATATATGAAGAAATAATAAAAGAAATTAATTTTTTATTGAACAACACATTAGATACGCACTTTTCCTTTACGCATTATACTGAATTTTATCGTAAACATTTAATAGAAAAGGGATATGCAAGTATAAACGGATACGTACATCAGGAAAAGTTGCAAATGGATTTCAAAGAATTCTATTCTGATAGATTTTTACAAGATTTACATTGCAATCTGCAATCAAGTGGATCCAACTCATGGTTATCTAACATTACTAGAAAACATCGAAAAACATTTCATCCGTATTATCATGTCTTGTTGTTGAAATTTTTACAGTTGAGTGTAACGGATATTTTTCAAAATAATCTACCCTTTCAACCTTTCGGATTACCAAATTGGCCATGTTTAAACACTGTTTGCAGACACTATAAAAAGGATGTTATTCAGGAAATAACTATCAGAAGCTGTGAAAAAACAAAGAAGCCAATTGGAAGGTTTACTTGTTCAATTTGTGGTTTTTCTTATACAAGGAAAGGGGTAGACAAAGCTGATGAAGACCGATGCAAATATACTAGGGTAATGGAATTCGGTTCAGTTTGGAAAGATAAACTACGGGTTTTATTAGATCAAGGACTAAGTTATCGTGAAATTGCTCGAACACTTAAAGTTGATACAAATACAGTGATTAAATACGAAAAGGAATTAAGAGGTGTAAGTGAGCGACAACATGAAGATATTTCACAGAAGAAAGGGAAAGATACTAATAAACACCGTAGAGAATGGTTGGAACTACAGAAGTGCCATCCGAATTCTTCTAAGACTCAACTAAGGAAAATAAGCCCTGCAACATATGCCTTTCTCTATAGGAATGACCGTGAATGGTTAAATAGCAACTCTCCTACCTTGGTGAGGAAACAGATAACGAACAAAAGAGTAGATTGGTATGAAAGAGACGATGAGATTCTTTTGCTGGTTCAGGAGGCTTTTGAGAAACTAAAAAACAATAAAGAGAAAATGATAAGAATCACCATCAAGAGTTTAGGAGATAGCATTGGAAAAAGGGATCTACTTGAACAACATTTGGACAAAATGCCGAAAACAAAGTGTTTTATAGAAAAGGTTAAGGAATCGGAGGAAGAGTTTCGGAAAAGAAGAGTTCGAAATGTTATTAAGGAAATGAAGGGAGCGGGAGAAGAAATAAAGGTCTGGAAAGTGTTAAAAAAGGCAAGGATAAAATCCGAATTTTATCATGAAGTACATGAAATCATATCCAAATGTATTGATTAAAAGTATAAATTTTGACGAAGGTATCCAATGGGTACCTTTATTTGCTTATGTAGCGTAAATTTAAAATAAGATATAATATATCTAAATACTTAAAACTATGTGGTTAAAGGTAAACTAAGAGGTGAAGTGACAGTGGTGGCAAAAATAGATACTGATTTAGATAAGATTGGCCTAATAATACAGAAACAGCTAGAGGTATTCGACCTAGCTGCAAAGGAACTATCAAAAAAGTACGGCGTAGTTCCAGATTATCTAACGATAACAATGCTATTGTATAGAAAGATAATAGAGAAGCTAGATGCAATTTTTATTTTGTTAGAAAATGAATCTGAAAAAGCAGCAGAATCAATAAATAGGGATTTATTTGAAAACATCTTGTACTTTCTATATATAGTTGACCCTATTGGAAACCCAAAGGTAAGGGCCTTATCTTATCATTACTCATATCTTCAGGACAAACTCCATCTAGCGGATTTGCTACTAACCCCAAAAGAGGATGGAAAGAAAGTCAGGAGATTCATGGGGATTGAAAATAATAATGGGGAAATTAAAAAAATGAAAATTGAGAGAGAGAAGATTTTCAATAGTTTACAAAGGGAGGAATATAATAACATTAAGATTGAGTGGAGATATTTGATAAATAAAAAGGGGCAAAAACACCCAAAATGGTATAGCTTATTTAAGGGACCGAAGAGCTTGAGAGAACTTTCGAAAAAATATGGTTATCTAGTTGAATATCTGACACTATACAATCTTTTTTCAAATCAAGTACATACTACAAATATTTTACACCAGATAGAAAATGTTAATGGGACCGCTTACCTTAAAAATCTTAGGGTTTATGATAATCCTGAACTTGTGTTGCAATTTTCCAGAAGCCTAGGTGTGAAGTCTCTAGTTGAGTTTATAAACTTCTTCATACCAGAGGAGAAAGATAATATCCAAAATTGGCTGAGAAAAAACATACTGAAGAAGTAATATATTATTTATTTTAACAATGTTTTTCTAATACCAAATCTTGGGATAAACTGAAGGGGGAATTAAGAGGTGCTTGTTAAAGACAGAAATTCAATATATTTAAAGAATAAGATGAAGGATATGATTGAGAGATTTGGTGAGGAAAATATAAATAGATACATAGATTTTTATGATGATATACCTAATAATTTGAAAAATTTTTTTTCACTAATCCATTTTGAGATAAATCGTTTATTCAAATATCTAAACGGAAGACTTTCCAATGGACACTATAATGCACATGAGAGCAGGGACTTGATGTATTTAAGTGAAGAAGTTAAGACAGTTCAATCCAACTTGAAAAACACAGACTACAACTTTGATTTAATTCCATATTATAAAAAAATATTGAATGAGTGTGATACCTTTTTACAATCGAGTGGAGGTAGCCAGATACCACAAGGTTTTGAAAAGATTAATTTAATAGAAAATGAACCAATCTTTTTCCTCCAATCAATCGTTTCTATACCAAGATCGAGGAAAAAAGTCTTGTTTCCGACTAAGCCCATAGGTAATGGTTCTTATGCTAGTGTACATAAATATAAAGATGAATATTATAACAGAACGTTTGCTGTTAAAAAAGCATACAAAAATCTGACCGAAAAAGAGTATGAGAGATTTAGACTTGAATTTGAGGAAATGAAAAAATTAAATTCACCTTATGTTATCGAAGTCTTCCATTATAACGAGGAAAACCATCAGTATATAATGGAATATGCAGATGAAACACTAGATCAATATATTACTGCCAATAATGGGAATTTATCTGCAATTGAAAGAATTGGATTGGTTAAGCAAATCTTAAAGGCGTTTATTTACATTAACGGTAAAGGAGTGCTGCATAGGGATGTTAGTACAAGAAATGTTTTGATAAAAAAGTATGATGGTGGATTAAATGTAATAAAAATTTCAGATTTTGGACTGGTAAAGACAAAAGATAGTACGCTTACTTCTATTAATACTGAATTTAAAGGTTCGTTGAATGACCCTAAGTTGGAGATTATTGGCTTTTCCAATTATGAGATTCGTCATGAAACTTACGCCATTACGAGATTAATCTATTTTGTTATGACTGGAAAAATAAAAATAGATTCTTTTAAGAGTGAGGAGTTCAAAGAATTTATAATGAAGGGAATTTCAGATAATATAGATGATAGGTACAACAATGCTGAAGAGGTTCTTAAGTCATTCCAAGAGATTATCAAATATATTAGTTGAAAGTTTACGTAATTAATTTCATATATGAATTATATAAAAAATATATGGACCCAAGGGGTCCTTTTTGATTTTATTAAACCCACTTAAATTGCTTTTGATTGGTATTAAAGTCAGCCTCAAGTTCTTCAACAAGAATATCATCTGATTGATAACATCTTTTTGTTGTCTTTGCTTCTGTTAGCTTATTTTTGATGGTAATAGTCTTGTGAGATAACATAACTCCTTCTTCTTCAGTGTAAGGCTCATTTTGATTAGTTCTAAAACTGTACTGTACCTTCTCTGGAATACGGATTTCATAATCACCAATCTCATAAATATCAGAACCACGAGAACTTTTTACGTAAACAATCTTAGCCATAATTCCACACCCTTTGATGAAATAGTCAATACCATTTTATGATAATAAATAAAGTCTCTTCTTTCAATTCCATATTTGTTATTCTTCTTATTTCTATTATATCTCCCAACTAAAATCCTTGAACCTCAACTAAAAAGTTCTTCCCTCCTGCTAAAAAGTTTGAACCTGGGGGGAGAAACGTGGGTGGAAAGGGAGCGGGAGAATAGTATGTATCAAGGTTGTTTCGGATTATTTCCCAATCGCAAATCAATATAAATTCAGGCTGGATCAATAACAGGTCCAGTCTTTTTTCTTTTTAACCAAAAAGTTAAGAAGTCCGTTCAATCCCTTGTCCAATAAGGATAGTGGAGGAAAGAGGAGGGAGGAATAAAGAGTAAGCACTGAAGATAACCTCAACTTTCATCCAATATAATTCCATGCTTTTTTGGGAAATTTTCATGGCCTATTCAGTCTTTTCTCCTGATTCTTCTCTCTGTTGGGGGTAAAACATTTTAATGTTTACTGAATATTCAATACAACCCAGAACCGAAAAAAGAGGCGAA
>NZ_LN868936.1:361674-376798 GCF_001244735.1 Bacillus andreraoultii | reverse complement strand
CTGGATCAATAACAGGTCCAGTCTTTTTTCTTTTTAACCAAAAAGTTAAGAAGTCCGTTCAATCCCTTGTCCAATAAGGATAGTGGAGGAAAGAGGAGGGAGGAATAAAGAGTAAGCACTGAAGATAACCTCAACTTTCATCCAATATAATTCCATGCTTTTTTGGGAAATTTTCATGGCCTATTCAGTCTTTTCTCCTGATTCTTCTCTCTGTTGGGGGTAAAACATTTTAATGTTTACTGAATATTCAATACAACCCAGAACCGAAAAAAGAGGCGAAAATCGGGTGTTTGAGGGAAGAACTTTTTAGCATTGCCTTGTGGCTAGAAAATGGGGTTGAGGCCTTGTGGGAGTTGGGATGAGTGGGTGTTGGGGCGAGGGTAAAGGATTTTAGTTGGTTGATACAAACCGAAGGTTTTTCCGGTACGTTTCCCGGCAGACCTTCGGTTTTTTTATGCAAAATTCGGTGGAGATCCAATCGTAATCCAATCCCATGTTCAATTAAAATTCAATCCATATCCAGTCGCTTTTTTCATTTCTATATTCCTCCAATCCTTTGTCCAGTAAGGGTTCAGTCTAACTCTAGTACAATTCCTGTTGGGTTTCGCACAGAATAGAAATCCTATCCTTTCCAGTGTGTTTCTTCACCTTTTAGATCCAATGACCACTCAATTTTGATTCAGTTCTTTCCACTCAGGAACGTAATTTTTTTATCAAAATCATTGTAAAATCGGTACAATTTCATGCAAAAATCGGTAAAAAGGCGGGAACGTAATTTTTTTATAAGAGAAAATGGAAGGGGAAGTGAAGGGGGCGTGAGCCCTTGAGAGAGAAGGAGTTGAGGAGTGGTGGGAGGAAGGAGGGGCGTGGGAATGTTAATTTTTTATGGGGACATAGTAAACGTACGAGGATTTTATTTATAGAGGAAGCTGAAAGTAAAGGTTGCTTTTGTATGATGTTGGAACGGATGATTTATAGATTACGAATACAAAAAACAAAAAAAATCCTCCTGATAGTCAGAAAGATTTTCGTAATATTAATACACCACACCAAAATGCTCACTGGCACAACCATGGCAGGTATCTTTAGCAAACCTATGTTCAACCGCAACTTTTTCACCGCAGAATTGGCACTTTCGATATTGTCTTTTTCTAGTATTAATTGTTTTCATTAATAACTCAAGAATCATCTCTTGCTGTTCCACTTTACTTAATGACTGCAAGGTTTCCCAAGATAAAGAATGTTTTTTATATACTCCTGGAACTGGAACTGGAGATGGCATATAACCGTCCCATTGCGTAGCTTCATATCCAAATTCCAAGTCGTCGACTGTTTTCTTTAAATAGAACTCTGGTTCATCTGCAAATCCTTCTAACTTAAAATAAAATGTATAATCCATTAATACTGTCTCTTTTTCATTAAATGAATATTTTTCATATAGTGAGTTAATCCATTCACCTGCTCTTATTTTCAGTTGTTTCATATGGGTCAATCCTTTTTACTCGATTTGTTCAATGAAATTATAGCATCTGTAGTCAAACAAAGCATTAAAAGTTCGAGGTTTGGTCCATAAGTGATCGGGTCTTTTTTGTCGTTCGCAGGATATAAAAAAATTAATTCTTTAACAACTCCAATATTTTTTTAATAGTTGATTCCTTTTTAAGATTTTTTGAGGTGAATATATAAATATGGTGTGAGGGCATATCAAATTCACTTTCTAGGAAATACAGCTTTTTATCATTAATAAATGGTTGGGCTATCATAGAAGGTAGTAAAGTAAAATAATCTTGTTCTTCTATCATTTTTAGCACGATAGCAGTTTGATTCATTGATAATGCCGGTAAGTGATTGATGCCTGTAAACTCCATGAACCATTCAAAGAAAGCATCTCCCCAATTGTTTAATATAAATTTCTTACTGTTTAAATCATCAACAGTAATCGGCCTATTCAGTTGAAATCTGGAGACAAATTTAAAATGGTCCTCGATGTGTTCGTGTATCACTAAATTTGGATGTGTTGGTTTTGTATAAGATACTCCAAGGTCTATAACGCCATCTATCACTTTGCTAATAGTGTTCTCTGATGAATGAGTTTTAAGTTCTAAGGACACATTTCTATTTTCTATTGCAAAAGTGGATAAAGCGTTTCTATAGATATAGTTCCAGGCTGACGATGGCCCTCCTAACACTAAACGATCAATATATTGACCTTCTAATGCTAACTCTTTTTTACTTTCCTCAACTAATTCAATGATTCTTTTTGCATAGGGTAAAAAGATTAATCCAGAAGGAGTGAGTTCTACTCCTTTGTTTGTTCTTCTTAGTAATGGCTTTCCTAATTCTTGTTCAAGGCTTTTCAGTCTAGCCGAAACAGTTGATTGGGCTACATGTAACATTTCAGCACTTTTAGTGAAGTTTTTATATATTACTAATGATAAGAATGTATCTAATTGTTCTTTATCCATGTCTATCATTCTCCTGTTTTACAATCGGAAAATTCGATTATAGGCATCTAATATATTCATTAAACAAATAATACTATATGGGATACAATTTAATCAAAGACATTATTTTTTATAGGGGTGATAAAGTATGTTCAATTATTTGATTTTTGATGTGGACGGAACGATCTTAGATACCGAAGCAGCAATATTAAAATCTCTACAAAAAGTGTTGGCAAGTGAAGGTGAGGAATACCAAACAGAGGAATTGAGATTTGCATTAGGAATACCAGGAAAAGAAACACTCCGAAGACTAAATGTGACTGATGTAGAACGTATTCATTTAAAGTGGGCAAAGGCAGTATTAGAATTTTCCAAAGATGTAAAAGTATTTAAAGGGTTAGAAGAGATCCTAAAAGTTCTATCAAATAAACCTGTTAAAATGGGTATTGTTACATCCAAAACACATCAAGAATTAAAGGATGAATTTGATCCATTCGGATTAAGCTCATTCTTTCAATACACAATAAATGCTAATGATACCGAGAATCACAAGCCACATCCCGACCCCTTATTAGCTTGTTTAGAGGGCTTAGGTGCTACTAGGCGTGATGCCATTTACATTGGGGATTCAATCTATGATATGCAATGTGCAAAGAGTGCTGGGGTGAGATTTGCTCTTGCTTTATGGGGAGCAAAGACGGTAGAACCGTTTGAATCAGCAGACTATATATTAAAAGAGCCAAAAGATATTTTAACTTTAATAAAAAATTAAACTATAAGTATAAAATTGATTCGGTGGTGAAGGTTAATGGAACCAAAATGGCTAGAATGGGCAAAACAGCTTCAATCAATTGCACAAGCAGGGCTAACGTATTCGAAAGATATATATGACTTGGAAAGATTTGAAATGATTAGGGCCATTAGCATTGAAATGCTGTCACTACATACGGATGTTAGTAAGACTGTAATAAAAGATTTGTTTGCCAATGAAACAGGTTATGCAACTCCTAAAGTAGATATTAGAGCTGTCGTGTTTAAAGATAATAAAATCTTAATGGTTAGAGAAAACACAGATGGGGATTGGGCGTTACCTGGAGGTTGGGGTGACATAGGTTTATCTCCAAGTGAAGTTGTAGTCAAAGAAGTAAAAGAAGAATCAGGGTTTGATGTGAAAGCAAAAAAATTAATAGCTGTACTCGATAAGAAGTGCCATCCACATCCGCCTTCCCCGTATCACGTTTATAAAATGTTTATCCAGTGCGAAATCATTGGTGGAAAACCGCAAGAGGGTATTGAAACAAATGCAGTTGAATTTTTTGCAGAAAATGAACTTCCATCTTTATCAATAGCTAGAAATACAGAATCACAAATTCAATTGGTATTTAAACATTTGAGTAATCCCGGGGAACCTGTCTATTTTGATTGACATTTGAAGCTAATGCTACCAGTTGTGAATAGGAGGTGTCATTTTTACCTCTTTATTCTTTCTTCTATTATGTGTAGCTGTTACTTTCTTCTTCCCCATGCTAAAAAGTTCCTCCCAACTGCTTTATAGTTGGTATCCAAACAGCAAAGGAAGCAGGATGAGCAGCGGGCAATCTATTATGTAATCAATCGTTACTCAATCGGTTTCTTCAATAAAAAAAACAATCAAAATTCGGGGCGGGTCCAGTAGGACTTCGTCCCTTTTCTTTTTGTCCAATATATCCTCAACCCCTTGTCCAAAAAGGATTTCAGTCCTCTTCGTTCTAATTCTCTTGCTTCTATTATGTTGTTTTCCTCACTGTATAAACCCGTAGGGTTTCCGTTGTTTTTCAGGCATTTTCCAATGGTTTCGTTTCACTTTTTCCATTCCTTTCTCTTGCTTCTTCCATCCATTCCGGGAAGAACTTAATTACATAGAAAGAATATTCTGCACAACCCAGAATGGAGAAAAGAAGGATAATGGAGGAAAGAAAGCCCTTTGAGGGAAGAACTTTTTAGCAGAAAAATGAAGGATAAAAAAGGGCGTGGAGCCTTGAGGCCGTAGGGTTTGAGAGGGATGGGAGATGAGAAGGTGGGAATTCCAACTTAATAACAGGTGGATAGTTCATCGAAGTTATCTCCATAATTCTCATGCATTTCTGAAAGATGAACGCCTTGCTTAAAAATGATCAAACTTTTTTATAAAACTGAAACCTAAATCTACTAGAGAAGAATCCTTTTTAATCAAATTTTTTCAAAATGAATTCTTTTTAATTACCTCGAAATATGGGTTTAAAGGTATTTTTGATCAAACTCAACTTTTAAGCTATACGGGAAGGACTTAATAAGTTTGTCTGAATATTCAATATAGTATAGAGTGGAAAAAAAGAAGGAAAAATTGGGTGATTTGCGGAATAACTATTTAGCAGAATGGAAGAAAGAAAAAGAACGAGGAAAGAGGGGATGGGGTAGGGAAGATACCAACTTTTTTGCCATTTGAATATCTACTCCGTATTCTCTATTCTGGAATGTAATCTTTTATCAAAATCATTGCAAAATGGTACAATTTTGGGCAAAAGACGGCAAAAGTGTGGGATCGTTTTTTTATAAGAGAAAAGTGAAGAGATAATGGAGGGGCCTGAGCTCTTGGGAAAGAAGGTGTTAAGGGGAGTGAGATGGGGAAGGTAATTATTCGATGGGGACAATGATCATCTGCTAGTATTTTCTAAGCAGGTTTTCAATATATCCCAGTACTTCCCATTACAAGTTTAATGTATTAAGTGAATAATTATAATAACTGGCTGCTAGTTTATATTTTCTATATTTAAAAAAATAATCAGCTAAAATTTTTAAATATAAATGTTTTTCATATTCCAACCCCCTCTCTTCAAGTCGTATTGTCAAAAGTTTTTATATTAAATAGGTTAACAACCATTGATTTATAAGGCATTGAACAAAAAAAGACTTGCCACCCCCTAAAATCTATGGTTAATTGAGGTTACCACACACACAACTAACAAGATTGGAGTGAACAAGTCTGTATCCTCAATTATTAACCTATTTATTTGAATTTATCAAGTACCAAGATGAGACTATCAAAATTTTACAGACTCTTTTAATTGGAAAGAGTATGTTTGATAAACCCGAAGAAAAACCGATAAGCAAGCCTTATCGAAAACTACAGGTGGATGAGCTTCCGATTGTTGAAACACTTGAAAAGCTTGATTATCAAGAACTACTTAATGATTTTCTAGAAAAACACGGGAAACCATTAAAACCGGTTCGTAGACATAAAAACGCCAAAGTTTGTGTGCCTTCTCATTTGAATTGTCCAAAGTGTGGTGCTCCTTCTGATTTTCTTTATGCAAATAATGGAGATAAAGGACAATATCAATGTAAAGTGTGTGCGTGTTTGTTTAGCGAAAAGAATCGTTATTTGAAAGAGGCCATTTTACGATGTCCTCACTGTTCAAAAACACTTGAAAAGATAAAAGAACGAAAAGATTTTGATGTTTTCAAGTGTAAAAATAATCAATGTTCTTACTACCAAAAGAAGTTAAAAGGTCTTTCGAAAGAAGAGAAGAAACCGTTCAAAAAAGACCCACAAGCGTTCAAAATGCGCTATATATTTCGCCTGTTTAAGTTCGACTATAAGCCACTGTCGAAAGAGTCTCCAGAGTTACCGAAAGTAGATTTATCGAAATTGTACGTGTCTCCGCATACACTGGGACTTATTTTGACTTATCACGTAAACTACGGCTTATCAGCGCGCAAAACCGCGGCCATTATGAATGATATTCACGGAGTTTCTATTTCTCACCAAAGTATTTTAAACTACGAAAACAGTGTCGCGCTCATAATGAAACCGTTTATCGACCATTATCCGTATGAGCTTTCCAATCAATTTTGCGGTGATGAAACGTATATCCGTGTGAGTGGACGTTGGAATTACTTGTTCTTCTTCTTTGATACCGTAAAAAAGATTATTTTGTCGTATCCTGTTTCACCAAACCGAGATACACAGGCAGCTGTATTAGCCATTGATGAAGTATTGCTTAAGCTAAAAGAGATTCCAGAAGATCTTACTTTTGTGGTCGATGGGAATCCTATTTACCTTTTGGCTCAACACTTCTTTGCCCAGCACGATATCCACTTTGATGTGAAGCAAGTCATTGGATTAACCAATGAGGATCCTGTTTCAACGGAATATCGACCGCTTAAACAAATTATTGAGAGACTCAATCGTACTTTTAAGGGTAATTATAAGGCTACACATGGGTTTGGTTCAGAAAAGGGATCGGTATCCTATGTGACTTTATTCGTAGCATATTTTAACTTTCTCAGGCCACATGCTTCACTGGAGAATAAAGTGCCAGTTATGATCCCAGAACTCTCCAAATTGCCACACATGCCGGCACGTTGGACAAAAATGATTGAACTCGCTCAACAATGGCTTCTAGAAATACAAGCCGCCTAAATTTAGCTTTAGCTGAGCCCTTGAATGGTTTAACATTCAAACCAGCCATTTGGCGAAGCGAACCCTTGACAAACCGAACTAGCCGATGGTTTAAAATTTTCGGAAAACAAGGGCGTATTTGTCATGCCTTAATTTAGTTCCCTTCGCCCTTGTTACACCTAACTTAAACCATCGGCGTGTTTGTCAAGGGCAAATGGCGACGGTTCTCCACCTTATTTCGGAATAAATCTTGTTTGCTTATCCGTTTTTCATAGAACTTTTGACATTACCCTTCAAGTATTGGAATGATTTTCTTTAATATTAAATCTTTAAAGGAATCGTTATACCCATTAATTAATTGGTCAAATACTTCAAATTCATATTTATAAATAATATCTATAGTTTCTTGGGAATTAATATTATTTAGGCCTTTTTCTAACCATTTATTTGCATTGTGTAAATCGTCTAATTTAAAATACTCTTTCACTAAACTAGATATAGTTATAAATATATCTGGATTTGAAATGTTTATTTGTATTTCATAAGCTTTTAAATAATATTTAATTGCCTCGTTTGGTTTGTTCATTATAGAGTATAATTTACCAGTATTTTGAAGACAAAGAGCATACCGATTTTTATCATTAAGTTCCAAAGCAATACTCTCAGCAAACTGATAACTTTCCAACGATTTTTGATAATCTTTTAAAAGAGTATACGTAATTCTGTAACTGCTAAACTAAAATTAACAGTTTCCGCCAGATAAAATTGAACACTTTTTAACTATAAATTTCACAGTTCGGCTATCATGTAATAATGATTCATCTCTTAATCAATCGTTTATTTAAATATCAAATCAATACAAATTCGGGCTGGATCCAATAGCGGTCTAGTCCTTATCTATGTGTCCGGCATCTGTCCAATCCCTTGTCGGTACTTAATTCGTGCGACTACCAATCGATTTTCAGTTGTCTACACACCCTATACATCTACGGGTTTCCAGATAGTAACCAATTGATTTCTTAACTGCAACATCGCTCCCAAAATTGCTATATTTTACGTCATTTCTTCTGACCCATTTCTCTACTATGGTGAATAATGATTTTACATAATCAGAAAGTTCCGTATGTCTCAGAATGGATTAAGGGGAATGAGGAGTGAAGGGGGCGGGGGAAAAACTATAAAACAGCTAGATACATAGGGAAATCCTACATTATTGCATAACATAGGGATATGAAGTATACCTCATGTGAAGTGAACTTCATATTAAGGGAAGTGGAAAGTAAACGTTGATAAATAAAGTGAAGGAAAATAGAAATAAAAAGGGGCTTACACAAAAGCAGTTAGCTGAGATGGTTTTTGTTTCACAACGTACGATTATTTCACTTGAAAAAGGACAATATAAGCCATCCATCATGTTAGCTTATCGACTAGCTTGTTTATTTGAAACGACAATAGAAGAATTATTTTGTTTAGCTGAAAATAAAGATTTGGAGGACAAGAACTTTGGAAATCTATAACAAACGAAAATTCTTATCAGGGATAATGGGAATTACTATTGCACTGTCTGCATTAATTGCTTTAGTAATAAAAGGGTTTAGTTTAAAATTGTTTATTTTAGCAGTACTTATTTTTTTGATTTCTATATCTAGTATTCGAAAGAGCATTTCAAAACGACTAACCATTCAGGATAGAATCGAAGAACTAGATGAAAGAAATCAAGAAATAGAACTGAAGAGTAATGCATTATCATTCAAAATCTGTCAATATACAGTAATTTTTTTGGAAGTAATATCTATTATCCTCTATGGCATTTATAAAGTTGAGGTGCTCATTTGGATGATAATAGTATTAGCATTTATTGTATTTGTTACATTTACATCTGAAATGTTAAGTAGCATTCATTATGAGAAGAGGATTTAGTTATGTTGAAAAAATATTGATGTTTTTTTCAAATGATAGGAAAGCATTTCGTCACACCCACAGTCTAAAAGCTGTGGTTTTTAATGCGACCATACCATATTAGATGATCAATTAGCCGAACTTTTTCTCGATATGGTCGTTTATACCCCTTCTAGATGACCGTTTCCGTCATTTTCCCGGCGAATTGGTCGTCTACAACGCTTCTAGATACCCAATTACCCGAACTTCTTCACGATTTGGTCATCTATAACACATCTAGATAACCATTGAGTCTGCTCGTGTTATTGCTGAACAAACAGGGGCTTTGCTGGACAAGAATTTTGAATAAATTAATAGTCTTTTATAAAACACGTTGAATATCCTGAGCCCAGGAAATATATTTTTTCTATATCCCCCCTAAATGCTTATGTACTTGGAACAGGGGAGAGAAAGCAGATACATGTATCAAGAAGTTGAGGAAATAAGTAATCAATATTTGGGCCTGATCCAATATAGGTTCAGTCCTTTTTTGACTACAGAAGGGGATAAATTTTCCAATTTCTACTTTTCTATATACTCGGCGAACTACGTCTCTTGATTGCCTAAAGGCTCAGCAATCACTGAGTTACCCTTATCCATTTTTCCCCAATTAAGAACTTCATTTACATGATGAAATGGAAATAAATTGCTTGAATTCTATCTGTTGAAGGAAAGCTCTCAAAGGAAATAGAATTAAGTGATATAGTAAGGAAATAATCCGACTTAATTGTGCAAGAAATGACGGATAAAAAAATACATTTTCCTATATAGTTGATATAAGAAAGGAGAGGAAAGATGGATTGGATAGATAGAATGAATAGTGCTTTGGATTATATTGAAAACAATCTGGAGAACGAGATAAATTATAGGGAAATTGCAAAAGTTGCTCATTGCTCCGAATATCACTTTTCAAGGATGTTCTCATCTATTTCGGGAATCACTCTTTCTGAATATATTAGACGGAGACGCTTAACACTTGCAGCATTTGATATTCAAAAGAGTGACATTCGAATGATAGATGTTGCCATTAAATATGGCTATGAGTCTGCGGATTCTTTTTCCCGTGCTTTTCAAAAGGTTCATGGAATTAAGCCTTCAGAAGCACGAAATAAAGGGATACAATTAAAAGCTTTTCCAAGAATTTCATTTCAAATTTCGATAAAAGGGGATACCGAGATGGAGTATCGGATTGAGAATCTTGATTTTGATTTAAAAGTTGTAGGAAAAGGTAAGGAAGTCAAAACAAGTAGAGCATTTAAAACAATTCCAACGCTTTGGAGCGGTGCCAAAAAAGATGGATTTATGCAGCAGTTGATTGACATGTCCTGGGAAGAACCAAAATGCACTCTGGAAAGTCTTTTGGGCGTGTGTGGAAAAGAGGCAGCCATTATGGATGAAGAATTCACATACTTTATGGGTGTTCGATATGATGGAGAAGTACCGAGTGATATGGAAACGTTAGATATCAAACACAGGACTTGGGCTGTCTTTCCAGGTATAGTGAAAGCTTGGGAGCGATTATACACAGAATGGGTCCCAACTTCTGGATACGAACTGGCTGATATTCCATGTATCGAATGTTATTATCCACCAAAGCATAAACCAAGAAACGAACTATGGGTTCCTGTGATTCCTAAATAAGCAAATGGATCTATTCAAAATTAAAGCCTCCTGCAAGATAATGACTAAAGGACAAAACAGAATGGATTCTTGTGGTCGGAGCTAAAGAAAAACCAAAAAAACAGGACTAGGAAGTCTTCCCAATCCCATTAATGATAAAACGAACGATATGATCAATGTCTTCGTCGTTTAGTGATTGATTATTTAGTAAGACAAAACGTGAAATAATGAAACCAAATACCGTTGTAGCTAACAAATTTATAACTTGGGATATCGGACCATCCATAATTTCACCTCGTTTTTGGAAAGTGTCGATGACTTTCGTTAAACGGGGTGCTGCCTGCTCAAATATATATGGAAGCAGTTCCCTTTTCAATTCTTCTTTATAAATCATTTCTTTGATAAAAACTTGGAGTATTTCCTGATTAGCTAAAAGAAAATTTATACGATTTTTCAAAAGCTGTCGCAAAAACTCTTCAAACGTTATATTGTCATTCATAAGTTCTTCAAATAATTCATCGATCATTGATGGAAACAGCTCTTTTAAGAACGGAACCATAATGGATAACAATAAATTTTCCTTTGTACCATAATGTTTAAAAATGGTTCCTTCTGCTACTCCAGCAAGTTTCGCAATTTCTGCTGTGGCTGTATTTGAGTAGCCCTTCTCTGCAAATAATGAGATGGCTACTTCCATTATCTTCTGTTGTTTGGCTGTCTGTTTATCAGAACTTTGGATAATTTTTGCTATTTTATCTAATAAGTTTTGATTTTCCATTTTGTCACCAACCTTATTACAGTTTTCGATACTTCTTAAGAGCAAATAAATTCAATACAATAAATAAGACTGCAAAAATGAGTAAAACGTATAAATCCTTACTTATATCCGTTAAGTTTAGCCCTTTATACATGACTCCTTTTAAAGCATCGGCTACATAGTACAAAGGCATAAACTTAGCAAGTACTTGTAACCAATCGTCCATTCCTTCAATTGAAAAAATACCCGAGAAGAAAATTTGAGGAACAATTACAATTGGAATAAACTGTATCATTTGAAATTCGGAACTCGCAAAGGAAGATAATAAAATACCAAGCGACAAGGCAACAAGAGCGACAATGACATTGATTACGATTACATGCCAAATGGAACCCACTAAAACGATATTGAGCACATGAATTGAAAAAAGGACAATGACAATAGTTTGTAAAAAGGCAAGTAGACCATAGCCAATCAAATAGGCCGCAACCACTTCACCTCTTTTGATAGGTGTCGCCATTAAACGCTCCAAAGTTCCTGTTGTCCGTTCATTTAATAAACCGATGCCGGAAATTAAGAAAACGAAAAAGAAGACGAAGAACCCGACTAACATAGGACTAAAGGTATCGAACGTTTTCGTTTCACTACTTCCATATACATAATTCGTCTGGATGGCCTCATTTTGAAGTAGGTTTTTTTGAGTAGCATGATTACTCATTAGTTGTAATTGAGCCATTTTATTTACAATTTGTGTTACTTTCATCTCTAAACTTTTGGCTACGGTTGGGTCATCATTCAGTAATGTTAATGTTGCGCTCTCTCCTTTAATTTCTAAAAATCCATCTAAATGATGTTTCAACACGGCCGCTTCAGTATCAATTCCCCCATCCAACTCTTTTACAACGATATCAGCCTCTTCTAACGATTGAATCATTTGTTCATTTCCATTTTCAATCCCTAAAACAGGATCCACTGTTTTCCCATTAAAAACGAGATTCATTAATGTTAGTATTAATAGAGGGGCAATAAATAGGAGAGCTAATGTCCGTTTATCTCGTATAATTTGTAATAAGATCCTTTTTATTAATGCGACTGTTCTCATTTTATTTCCTCCCCGCTACCAGAAAAGCATCTTCAATAGAATCTACTGAATATTGGTCTTTTAATTGTTGAGGTGTACCTGTAGCGATGAATGAGCCATCTCTAATCATGGAAATATAATCACATTTCTCTGCCTCATCCATAACATGGGTCGTTACAATAATCGTTTTTCCTTCCTCATTTTTTAATCGAAGTAATTCATCCCAAATACTTACTCTTAATTCAGGATCAATGCCGACTGTCGGTTCATCTAATATGAGTACTTTAGGATTTTGAAGGAGAGCAATGGCGAGAGATAATCGGCGTTTCATTCCTCCCGAATAGGCTGACACTTTTTTATTTAGGTCAGGTGTTAAGTTGACTAAATCCGCCGCATACTCCATCCTTCGTAACCGCTCGGACTTGTTTAATTGATAAAGGGAAGCGAAGAACATAAGATTTTCCTTGCCAGTAAGTCCGGTGTATAGGGCATCCGATTGAGCCATATAACCAACTTGTTGTAAAATTGGTAAATTCGGCATTTTTTCCCCCAGCAAAAAGATAGACCCTTTATCAGGAACATCCATTCCTACAATCATTTTGACGAGTGTCGTTTTTCCTGCTCCAGACGGTCCGATGAGGCCATAAATCTTCCCTTCTTCTGTTTCAAAATGAATGTCCTGTAAGATACTTTTTTTGCCGAAGCTTTTACTAATATTTTGAATGGATATGGTAGGTAACATGCTTAATTATTCCTCCTTTATGGAAAAAAGTGAGTAATCAATCACTACAATAAAAGTATATGATTGTTATTATAGTAAGTCAATAAAAAGTGAGTAATTACTCAAATATGCATTATTGGGGAGATTTGAATATGAGAAGAGGGATGACTTTGGAAATTCCAAACGAATATGGAAGTTAGGATAAAATTGCTAAGTTGTTTGTCATTAGGGGAAATGATTGGAGAGAAAGACCACGTATATTTGCAGATTGTTGAATTAGCTGATGAAAGGGTGAACTAAAAACTGTATTTAAAGGAGCTCTAAGAAGGGTTGTTAGGAGATACATGAACGATCCCATAAGTGTTAATTTTTAAAAAAGTCGTAGTTTATTTCATTTAATTATTATAAAATAATAAAGAAGTAGTGATAAATTTACTTACAAGTAGTGGCTGCTTCACTTGTAGCTTATATTACATATGTTGGTCTATAGCAAGTGGTCTTGCTACAGTGTTTGTTGAATACAATTTAAAAACAGGTTATTTTAAACGAAGAATGGCCACAGCATTTGGATACTGACCCAAACTACTATTGGCAGAAAGTCCAAATGAGATTATATAAAGATCGTGCTCGTAAAATTTTACTATCTGACAAGACAACTAAAGGTACAAGGAATCTTATCATGACATAATAACTATAAGGGGTGAAGAAATGGGTTTTAATAAAATATATAACCTTGGCTACCTCGTATATGTTTTAGCTCTAGTTATTGCCTACTTTTTGGTTCCAACTGAACATATGTTTCTTGCTATATTGATATTGACTATCTTTTACGGAGTATTTAACTTTATTGTTACCGCAAAATATAGCCATGAGCGAAAAAAGTGAATATGAAGGATGAGGAGAGCGGGAAGTGGGTAAAGAAAGAGGAAGAAGTATGTATCAAGGAGCTTTCGGAACCATTTCCTAATCAAAAATTACGTAATATTCGGGCTGAATCTAATACGGGTTTAGCTCTTTTTTATTTTATGAAACTTGAAACCCCTTCTATTCAATGCTCAATAAGAATAAGGCTTCATTAGAAATTCAATCTTCTCTCTTTTTTCCTATTTCGTATTCTTCTACATGCAATAAATGTTCGTCTCACTTTATTCTCCAAAGCCCCTCTCTATGATGGACAATAAATTAGGAAAACAGCGAAAAATGATAGCACGAATAAAAAAGGGAATTTGGGGTGTTATCTTATGTTTTTTCCTAAATCAATGGGCGAAAGTGTAGTTAGCTGAATACCAGTTAAAATTGAATTAAGAATTGAGTAAGAGTAAAATAAGAATTAAGTAAAATCAACGGTGCCGGGGGTGAACTTTGTGGAAATCCGACTTTTTTACCGAACGCAACGGGATTTAGCAGTAGCGTTAAATCAGTTAGTTGATTCCTATTGGCAAGAAGATATTAAAGAGGATGAACTTATAGAAGGTATAAAAAGCTTATATGAACACAACCAAGAGAAGTTGATAAAAAATAATGATTTTACAAAAGTCGTTCAACAACAAAGTGGAAAGAGGAGACTCGCTGTCGTTGGAAAAATATTAGAAAAGGAAATAGGGTAAAATCCGTATGTGAGAAGTAGGTTTCGATGATAATAGAATGAGAATATTCTTCAAGCGTGAACGGTACGTCTTATTTATTATTTAAGCTAAAACAAGTCATAAAAAACTACCAACGGACTACATTGAATTGGTATTACAGACGAAACAGTATGGTGTATCAAAGGTTGTTACGGTGAAAACTTGGCCGACAGAAGAGGAAGTAGATATAAATCCATACACTTTCCAATAAGTTAAGATAGATTATCAAGCGAATAAACAAATCGAGTTGATTGAATAAGGGTGAAAGTAATGAATAAAAGTGCATTGAAAAAGTTTGCGACAGAAGCTCGTAAAGAACTGCTGGAACGAGTGGAATTACAAGCAAGAAAAATTGGGATCACTGCTGAATCCATTCAAAAAGCAAATGTTGAAAGCTCGGACGCCGTCTTTATTGACGGCAGACAGCTTTCAGATATAGAAAGACGACAACGGAATAAACTCATTGCGCGTATCAATGAAATTGGTTTCGAACGCGTGATAGAAGAAACGGCATACAC
>NZ_LN868936.1:352291-360357 GCF_001244735.1 Bacillus andreraoultii | reverse complement strand
GATTGAATAAGGGTGAAAGTAATGAATAAAAGTGCATTGAAAAAGTTTGCGACAGAAGCTCGTAAAGAACTGCTGGAACGAGTGGAATTACAAGCAAGAAAAATTGGGATCACTGCTGAATCCATTCAAAAAGCAAATGTTGAAAGCTCGGACGCCGTCTTTATTGACGGCAGACAGCTTTCAGATATAGAAAGACGACAACGGAATAAACTCATTGCGCGTATCAATGAAATTGGTTTCGAACGCGTGATAGAAGAAACGGCATACACTTGGTTTAACCGTTTTATTGCTTTACGTTTCATGGAAGTCAATGATTATCTTCCAACGAAAGTCCGGGTTTTATCGTCTATTCATGGGGATCGTTCAGAACCAGATATGATGAAAGAGGCGTTATCACTTGATTTAGACTTGGATAAAGAATACGTATATGAACTCAAAATGAACAATCAAACAGATGAACTGTTTAAATATCTGATTAAAATGCATTGTAATGACTTAAACCGTTACATGCCATTTATGTTTGAAACGATTGAAGACTATACAGAGATATTATTTCCTGAAGGGTTACTTGGAACAGATTCATTTGTTCGGAAAATGACGGATACGGAAGTGATTCCAGAAGATAATTGGGAGCAAATTGAAGTTATTGGCTGGCTGTATCAATATTATATTGCTGATGAAAAAGATCGTGTGTTTAAAGCGAAAAGGAAATACAAGGCAGAAGAAATCCCTTATGCAACACAACTATTTACACCTGACTGGATTGTTCAATATATGGTGCAAAATTCATTAGGAAGGTACTGGACGGAAGCACACCCTGAACATGAAGATTTAATTACGAACTGGGAATTTTTCATCAAACATCAGCAAGAAGACTTTCAAGAAAAAATTGCTCCCTATGTAAATAAAGAGTTAAATGTTGAAGATATTAAATGTTTTGATCCCGCAATGGGAAGTGGCCACATTTTAGTCTATATGTTTGATGTTCTTTATGAAATATATAGTAAGTGTGGATATATGGAAAGAGAAATACCACGTTTAATTATTGAGAAAAATCTATATGGATTAGACATTGACGACCGTGCTTACCAATTAGCATGCTTTTCAGTCGTAATGAAGGCCCTTCAGTACAATAGAAGATTCCTTAGAAGCATTGAGCGAGATGGATTAACGATGAATTTAGCATCCATTCAAGAAACAAATGGATGGACAGATGAGGACATCGCGTTTATTGCTGGTAAAGAAAATGGGGAAGTATTTAATAAAACAAAGGTGTTTTTTGAACAGTATAGAAATGCTAAAATGTTTGGTTCACTTATAAAAGTAAATGAAACAGATACAGCATTTTTAGAAAATAGATTGAAAGAAATGAAGGATACCCCTGTAACAGACTTGTTTCAAGGGAAAAAGCGTGAGGAAGCATTAGAACTACTTCCATTGCTTATAAAACAAACGAAAATTATGGGACAGCAGTATGATATTGTCGTCATGAATCCGCCCTATATGGGATCTGGAAGTATGAACAAAGAATTATCTGATTTCCTTAGAAAAAATTACCCTAATTCTAAATCCGACTTATTCGCTTCTTTCATGGAAGTCGACCATTATTTAAAGAAAAATGGCTTTTATGCGGCTATCAATCAGCATTCATGGATGTTCTTATCAAGTTTTGAAAAATTACGTAAAAAAATAATTGAAACGAAATTCATTGACACAATGTTACATTTAGGACCAAGGGCATTTGAGGAAATTGGTGGGGAAGTAGTGCAGTCTACTGCGTTTGTGTTGAGAAATGCTCGACAAAAAAAGGGTAAAGGCACTTATCTAAGATTAATTAATGATAGAACAGCTAGTGAAAAGAAGCAAAAAACTATTAAAGCTGTTCAAAACCCAGACGTTTTATATAAATATTTATTCAATCAAGATGATTTCAGAAAGATTCCACGTTCTCCTGTTGCCTACTGGCTAAGTAATAAATTGATTAAAAACTTTGCCAATAACCCAAAATTAGGTGACTCTTATAAAGCAATAAGGGGTTTAGAGACTGGGAATAATAATTTATTTTTAAGGCATTGGCATGAAGTTTCATTCGATAAATTGTATTTAGTAGAGAAGGATTCAATAGAAAATTATAGAAGATATAAATGGTTTCCCCATAATAAAGGTGGGGGATTCAGAAGATGGTATGGTTTAAATGATCTTATTGTAAACTTTGAAAATGATGGGTATGAAATTCGTAAAATAGGTGTATTAAATGGTTATAAATATTATTTTAAAAAAGGAATAACATGGTCCGCACTAACAACTGGATTGAATTCTTTTNGATTGAATAAGGGTGAAAGTAATGAATAAAAGTGCATTGAAAAAGTTTGCGACAGAAGCTCGTAAAGAACTGCTGGAACGAGTGGAATTACAAGCAAGAAAAATTGGGATCACTGCTGAATCCATTCAAAAAGCAAATGTTGAAAGCTCGGACGCCGTCTTTATTGACGGCAGACAGCTTTCAGATATAGAAAGACGACAACGGAATAAACTCATTGCGCGTATCAATGAAATTGGTTTCGAACGCGTGATAGAAGAAACGGCATACACTTGGTTTAACCGTTTTATTGCTTTACGTTTCATGGAAGTCAATGATTATCTTCCAACGAAAGTCCGGGTTTTATCGTCTATTCATGGGGATCGTTCAGAACCAGATATGATGAAAGAGGCGTTATCACTTGATTTAGACTTGGATAAAGAATACGTATATGAACTCAAAATGAACAATCAAACAGATGAACTGTTTAAATATCTGATTAAAATGCATTGTAATGACTTAAACCGTTACATGCCATTTATGTTTGAAACGATTGAAGACTATACAGAGATATTATTTCCTGAAGGGTTACTTGGAACAGATTCATTTGTTCGGAAAATGACGGATACGGAAGTGATTCCAGAAGATAATTGGGAGCAAATTGAAGTTATTGGCTGGCTGTATCAATATTATATTGCTGATGAAAAAGATCGTGTGTTTAAAGCGAAAAGGAAATACAAGGCAGAAGAAATCCCTTATGCAACACAACTATTTACACCTGACTGGATTGTTCAATATATGGTGCAAAATTCATTAGGAAGGTACTGGACGGAAGCACACCCTGAACATGAAGATTTAATTACGAACTGGGAATTTTTCATCAAACATCAGCAAGAAGACTTTCAAGAAAAAATTGCTCCCTATGTAAATAAAGAGTTAAATGTTGAAGATATTAAATGTTTTGATCCCGCAATGGGAAGTGGCCACATTTTAGTCTATATGTTTGATGTTCTTTATGAAATATATAGTAAGTGTGGATATATGGAAAGAGAAATACCACGTTTAATTATTGAGAAAAATCTATATGGATTAGACATTGACGACCGTGCTTACCAATTAGCATGCTTTTCAGTCGTAATGAAGGCCCTTCAGTACAATAGAAGATTCCTTAGAAGCATTGAGCGAGATGGATTAACGATGAATTTAGCATCCATTCAAG
The DNA here is from genome assembly GCF_001244735.1 of Bacillus andreraoultii. Taxonomy (GTDB): domain Bacteria; phylum Bacillota; class Bacilli; order Bacillales; family Caldibacillaceae; genus Caldifermentibacillus; species Caldifermentibacillus andreraoultii. The sequence goes on along the minus strand of NZ_LN868936.1, from coordinate 356,839 downwards.
AAACAAACGGATGGACAGATGAGGACATCGCGTTTATTGCTGGTAAAGAAAATGGGGAAGTATTTAATAAAACAAAGGTGTTTTTTGAACAGTATAGAAATGCTAAAATGTTTGGTTCACTTATAAAAGTAAATGAAACAGATACAGCATTTTTAGAAAATAGATTGAAAGAAATGAAGGATTCCCCTGTAACAGACTTGTTTCAAGGGAAAAAGCGTGAGGAAGCATTAGAACTACTTCCATTGCTTATAAAACAAACGAATATTATGGGACAGCAGTATGATATTGTCGTCATGAATCCGCCCTATATGGGGTCTGGAAGTATGAACAAAGAATTATCTGATTTCCTTAGAAAAAATTACCCTAATTCTAAATCCGACTTATTCGCTTCCTTTATGGAAGTTGATCATTATTTAAAGAAAAACGGATTTTATGGAGCCATAAACCAACATTCATGGATGTTCTTATCAAGCTATGAACAATTACGAATAAAAATCATTAACAGTAAATTTATTGATACGATGATTCACCTAGGGCCAAGGGCATTTGAGGAAATCGGCGGAGAAGTAGTACAGTCTACTACATTTGTATGGCGAAATGAAAAAGGTGCCGACGATAATAAAGGAACCTATATCAGATTGATAGAAGAAAAAACAGCAGCTGAGAAGAAAGAAAAAGCTATGGTGGCTGTCCGAAATTCTTCAGTTTCTTATAAGTATTTATTTAGTCAAGGAGATTTCAGAAAAATTCCGGGAAGTCCAATTGTTTATTGGGCAAGTGAGAACCTCATTAGAGATTTTGAAGTTGGGACAAAATTAAGTGATTTATTAGATGCTAAACAGGGATTAGCAACTGCTGATAATGAACGGTTTTTAAGGTTATGGTGGGAGCCGAATAATTCAACAATTAAATATGATACGAAATCAACAGAAGAAGCAAAAGTAAGTGGAAGTAAATGGGTTCCGTACAATAAAGGTGGCGGGCGTCGCCAATGGTACGGGAACTATGATTATATTGTAAACTGGGAGAATGATGGTGAAGAAATAAGAAATTTTAAAGATAGTAGAGGGAAGCAACGTTCAGTAGTGAGAAGCCCTCAATATTATTTTAGAGAAGCGATTACTTGGTCATTAATTACAAGTGGTGGATTTAGTATAAGATACCGAAAAAGCGGGAGTATACATGATGTTTCAGGAATGTCTGCATTTGAAAAAGAAAATGACACTCCTATTTTGAAATATATTTTAGGTGTCATGAGTACAAAGATTGCTAATTATATATTCAAAATGCTAAATCCAACAATAAATTTACAAATTGGGGACTTTAATAACTTCCCTATTATTATAAAAGATCATATAAAAGCAAAGGTAGAAGAATTAGTAAATAAAAACATTTTATTTTCAGAAAAGGAATGGAACCATTATGAAACTTCTTGGGATTTTCGAACAAATCCTTTAATAAAATGTAAACAATCAAATTTAGAAAATAGCTATTACTCCTTTAAACAATTTGAAAATGATTTATTTGAGCAATTAAAGAAAAACGAAAGGGAACTTAATCGTATTTTTATTGAAGTCTATCATTTACAAGATGAATTAACTCCAGAAGTAAGTGATAGAGATATGACTATTGCAAAAGTCTTTGATACAGAACAAGAAATCCCTGTGCAAATGAAAGGAAATCATTATGTTTTAACAAAAGAAGATATTATAAAACAATTTATATCCTATTTCATTGGTTGTTCTTTCGGTCGTTATTCACTTGACGAGGAAGGTCTCGTTTACGCTGGTGGTGAGTTTGACCCATCTCGTTATCAAACCTTCCCAGTAGATAAAGACAATATTTTACCAATCTTGTCAGGGCCATATTTTGAAGATGATATTGTATCTAGGTTTGTTGATTTTGTACGAGTGACTTTTAATGAAGAAACACTTGAAGAGAATCTTGATTTTATTGCTGATGCGATTGGACGGAAAGCGAATGAGACAGCAAAGGAAACTATACGTCGATATTTCTTAAATGATTTCTTTAAGGATCATGTACAAACCTACAGGAAACGGCCAATTTATTGGTTCTTTACATCTGGTAAGGAAAAGGCGTTTAACTGTCTTATCTACATGCATCGTTATGATAAAACAACCCTATCTCGTATTCGTACAGATTATTTACATGAAGTGCAAACTCGCCTCGAAGCAGAGAAAAAGGAGTTGCTTGATATCATTGAAGGAGATTACACAACAAGAGAAATAAACAACGCAAAAAGAGAATTGAAATCCCTTAATAAAAAGATAGACGAATTGAAAGTTTATGATGAACGATTACACCATATGGCAGATAGGCAAATTGAGATTGATTTAGATGATGGTGTGAAACATAACTATGAATTATTCATAGGATTATTAGCGAAGATGTAAACAGAGATTAGAACAAACGAGTGTGCTCTTTTTCCATTATAAAAACATCCCAGACCTGCAAGAAAGAAGAAGGAAGGGGTGTTTTTTAGCTAATAGGAAATTGCTTGTTGTTCGCAAATTTGATAGGAATTGAAATAGTAAAGAAATAAATGAATTTGTATAATAAGTTAAAGTAGCACATATAGGATTAGGGGGAGATGGAGGGGTGTGGCTGAAAAATCCACATGATAAATTTTTTAAAGAGACCTTTGGAGATGTGACGGTCACGAAGGATTTTTTAACTAATTATTTGCCAGAAAGTATAATGGAGATGATTGATGTCAACACTCTTGAACCAGAAAAGGATCGTTTTATTAATGAAAAATTGAAAGAAAACTTTTCGGATTTACTTTTTAAGGTAAATATTTGTGGCAATGAAGGATACCTATATTTATCATAAAACCGCTCTTCAACTGTTAAAATATATAATAGAAATATGGGAGGCAAAAAGTGAAAAGGAAAAGAGCAATGAGCTTCCAATTGTTATTCCTTAAGTCATTTATCACGGTCAAAAAGATTGGAATATAGGATTGAGTTTAGGGGAAATAATACAGGGATATGAAGGACTTACACCAAATATTCAGCGGCTTGTTCCGAACTTTGAATACTTGCTTTATGATCTTTCAAAATATAAAGATGAGGATATAAAAGGAGAGCCCAGCTTCAAATTATATTAACGACATTACGAGATATCTTCACTAAGGATAGTATAGATTTGTTTACTACCATTAATAGGGCTGTAAAATACTTGCGGGAATTAGAGGATCACCAAACTGGGATTCGTTACTTTGAAACTCTACTTAGATATATATTTAGCGCCGGAAGAAACTTAACGAAATCGGAATTGGTGGATATGATGAAGGAAATTGAAACGAATTATCCAGAAGGGAGAGATGTTGTGATGACAATAGCTGAACAATTAATAGAAGAAGGTAAAAAACAAGGGCTAAAACAAGGTATCGAAAAAGGGATAAAACAAGTTGCGATTAATTTGATAAAACAAGGTATGGAGTATCGTTTTATCGAGAAAGCAACAGGCTTATCGATAAAAGAAATCGAGGAAATCTCAGCGGAAATGAAAACGAAATAAGTTGTTAGAGCTAAAGCTTAGTCAATGCACTTCCCGTGTGAGGTGCTTTTTTCATTCAAGAGGAGGCGGTAAATAAGTTTGGGAAGAATCGCATGGCCACCTGAGTAAAGGTGCAAATATTAAAATCTTTCCACACGATTACGCCTTATTTTATTCATTGATTAGTACCCAAAAGGAAAAGTTTTTGGGTACTAATTGTAAAAAGAACGACAATAGTTTTATTATATACTTCTCATATTCGTGTAATTAATTTCTTAATGAGCTTCTTGAATGACTCAAGGAAAATTGAATTAATACTAGAGTAAAAGTAGAATAAGAGTCAAGTGAATACTACGTTACGAGGTGACCTTCGTGGAAGTAAGACTTTTTTCCGTGCGCAAAGGGATTTAACAGTAGTGTTAAATCAGTTCGTTGATTTTCCTGTTGTCAAGAAGAAATTAAAGAGGATGAGCTTATAGAAGGTATAAAAAGCTTATATGAGCTTTAATCAAGAGAAGTTGAAAAAAATGATTTTACAAAAGTCGTTCAACAGCAATGGAAAGAGGAGACTCGCTGTCGTTGGGAAAATATTAGAATAGAAAATAGGATAAAAGTCTTGTATGAGAGGTAGGTTTCGATGACAATAGAATTAGAATATTCTTCGAGCTTGAACGGTGCGTCTTATTTATTATTTGAGCTTAAACAGGTCATAAAACTAAAACAACAGGGATTAACATTACCTGAAATCAGAAAAAAAGTAATCGATGGAAACCTATTCCAATTTGAAAATAAAGGAAGAATGAATCGGACATTACCTTCTATTATGAGAAGAGCTGAAGTAATCGATCAAGTTTTAACTGATTTAATGTTAGATGGTTCTGTTGAAAATGCAAAAATAATTAATTTATATGCCATTATGAAAACAGATCGGCTATTTTTTGAATTTATGAATGAGGTAATCAGTGAGAAACTACATAATAACGATCTGCTAATCGAAAAGAAAGATATGAATGTATTCTTCACCGC
>NZ_LN868936.1:341793-349974 GCF_001244735.1 Bacillus andreraoultii | reverse complement strand
CCTTTGGAGATGTGACGGTCACGAAGGATTTTTTAACTAATTATTTGCCAGAAAGTATAATGGAGATGATTGATGTCAACACTCTTGAACCAGAAAAGGATCGTTTTATTAATGAAAAATTGAAAGAAAACTTTTCGGATTTACTTTTTAAGGTAAATATTTGTGGCAATGAAGGATACCTATATTTATCATAAAACCGCTCTTCAACTGTTAAAATATATAATAGAAATATGGGAGGCAAAAAGTGAAAAGGAAAAGAGCAATGAGCTTCCAATTGTTATTCCTTAAGTCATTTATCACGGTCAAAAAGATTGGAATATAGGATTGAGTTTAGGGGAAATAATACAGGGATATGAAGAACTTACACCAAATATTCAGCGGCTTGTTCCGAACTTTGAATACTTGCTTTATGATCTTTCAAAATATAAAGATGAGGATATAAAAGGAGAGCCCAGCTTCAAATTATATTAACGACATTACGAGATATCTTCACTAAGGATAGTATAGATTTGTTTACTACCATTAATAGGGCTGTAAAATACTTGCGGGAATTAGAGGATCACCAAACTGGGATTCGTTACTTTGAAACTCTACTTAGATATATATTTAGCGCCGGAAGAAACTTAACGAAATCGGAATTGGTGGATATGATGAAGGAAATTGAAACGAATTATCCAGAAGGGAGAGATGTTGTGATGACAATAGCTGAACAATTAATAGAAGAAGGTAAAAAACAAGGGCTAAAACAAGGTATCGAAAAAGGGATAAAACAAGTTGCGATTAATTTGATAAAACAAGGTATGGAGTATCGTTTTATCGAGAAAGCAACAGGCTTATCGATAAAAGAAATCGAGGAAATCTCAGCGGAAATGAAAACGAAATAAGTTGTTAGAGCTAAAGCTTAGTCAATGCACTTCCCGTGTGAGGTGCTTTTTTCATTCAAGAGGAGGCGGTAAATAAGTTTGGGAAGAATCGCATGGCCACCTGAGTAAAGGTGCAAATATTAAAATCTTTCCACACGATTACGCCTTATTTTATTCATTGATTAGTACCCAAAAGGAAAAGTTTTTGGGTACTAATTGTAAAAAGAACGACAATAGTTTTATTATATACTTCTCATATTCGTGTAATTAATTTCTTAATGAGCTTCTTGAATGACTCAAGGAAAATTGAATTAATACTAGAGTAAAAGTAGAATAAGAGTCAAGTGAATACTACGTTACGAGGTGACCTTCGTGGAAGTAAGACTTTTTTCCGTGCGCAAAGGGATTTAACAGTAGTGTTAAATCAGTTCGTTGATTTTCCTGTTGTCAAGAAGAAATTAAAGAGGATGAGCTTATAGAAGGTATAAAAAGCTTATATGAGCTTTAATCAAGAGAAGTTGAAAAAAATGATTTTACAAAAGTCGTTCAACAGCAATGGAAAGAGGAGACTCGCTGTCGTTGGGAAAATATTAGAATAGAAAATAGGATAAAAGTCTTGTATGAGAGGTAGGTTTCGATGACAATAGAATTAGAATATTCTTCGAGCTTGAACGGTGCGTCTTATTTATTATTTGAGCTTAAACAGGTCATAAAACTAAAACAACAGGGATTAACATTACCTGAAATCAGAAAAAAAGTAATCGATGGAAACCTATTCCAATTTGAAAATAAAGGAAGAATGANCCTTTGGAGATGTGACGGTCACGAAGGATTTTTTAACTAATTATTTGCCAGAAAGTATAATGGAGATGATTGATGTCAACACTCTTGAACCAGAAAAGGATCGTTTTATTAATGAAAAATTGAAAGAAAACTTTTCGGATTTACTTTTTAAGGTAAATATTTGTGGCAATGAAGGATACCTATATTTATCATAAAACCGCTCTTCAACTGTTAAAATATATAATAGAAATATGGGAGGCAAAAAGTGAAAAGGAAAAGAGCAATGAGCTTCCAATTGTTATTCCTTAAGTCATTTATCACGGTCAAAAAGATTGGAATATAGGATTGAGTTTAGGGGAAATAATACAGGGATATGAAGAACTTACACCAAATATTCAGCGGCTTGTTCCGAACTTTGAATACTTGCTTTATGATCTTTCAAAATATAAAGATGAGGATATAAAAGGAGAGCCCAGCTTCAAATTATATTAACGACATTACGAGATATCTTCACTAAGGATAGTATAGATTTGTTTACTACCATTAATAGGGCTGTAAAATACTTGCGGGAATTAGAGGATCACCAAACTGGGATTCGTTACTTTGAAACTCTACTTAGATATATATTTAGCGCCGGAAGAAACTTAACGAAATCGGAATTGGTGGATATGATGAAGGAAATTGAAACGAATTATCCAGAAGGGAGAGATGTTGTGATGACAATAGCTGAACAATTAATAGAAGAAGGTAAAAAACAAGGGCTAAAACAAGGTATCGAAAAAGGGATAAAACAAGTTGCGATTAATTTGATAAAACAAGGTATGGAGTATCGTTTTATCGAGAAAGCAACAGGCTTATCGATAAAAGAAATCGAGGAAATCTCAGCGGAAATGAAAACGAAATAAGTTGTTAGAGCTAAAGCTTAGTCAATGCACTTCCCGTGTGAGGTGCTTTTTTCATTCAAGAGGAGGCGGTAAATAAGTTTGGGAAGAATCGCATGGCCACCTGAGTAAAGGTGCAAATATTAAAATCTTTCCACACGATTACGCCTTATTTTATTCATTGATTAGTACCCAAAAGGAAAAGTTTTTGGGTACTAATTGTAAAAAGAACGACAATAGTTTTATTATATACTTCTCATATTCGTGTAATTAATTTCTTAATGAGCTTCTTGAATGACTCAAGGAAAATTGAATTAATACTAGAGTAAAAGTAGAATAAGAGTCAAGTGAATACTACGTTACGAGGTGACCTTCGTGGAAGTAAGACTTTTTTCCGTGCGCAAAGGGATTTAACAGTAGTGTTAAATCAGTTCGTTGATTTTCCTGTTGTCAAGAAGAAATTAAAGAGGATGAGCTTATAGAAGGTATAAAAAGCTTATATGAGCTTTAATCAAGAGAAGTTGAAAAAAATGATTTTACAAAAGTCGTTCAACAGCAATGGAAAGAGGAGACTCGCTGTCGTTGGGAAAATATTAGAATAGAAAATAGGATAAAAGTCTTGTATGAGAGGTAGGTTTCGATGACAATAGAATTAGAATATTCTTCGAGCTTGAACGGTGCGTCTTATTTATTATTTGAGCTTAAACAGGTCATAAAACTAAAACAACAGGGATTAACATTACCTGAAATCAGAAAAAAAGTAATCGATGGAAACCTATTCCAATTTGAAAATAAAGGAAGAATGAATCGGACATTACCTTCTATTATGAGAAGAGCTGAAGTAATCGATCAAGTTTTAACTGATTTAATGTTAGATGGTTCTGTTGAAAATGCAAAAATAATTAATTTATATGCCATTATGAAAACAGATCGGCTATTTTTTGAATTTATGAATGAGGTAATCAGTGAGAAACTACATAATAACGATCTGCTAATCGAAAAGAAAGATATGAATGTATTCTTCACCGCAAAAGCGGAACAAAGTGAAAAGGTGGCCAATTGGAGTGAAACGAATATAGAAAAATTGAAACGAGCCTTTATGCAAGTTCTTTTCGAGAGTGGACTATTGAAAGATAGACGTGGCAAGGAACTAAGTCGCTTAATTATAGATGAACAAATAAAGGAGCATTTAATCCGAATAGGGGATGCCAAGTATGTGTATGCGATGGGAGAGTGAACAACGTTAAGATGGCTACATTGAAGGAAAGGTTAAGGAAAATAAGTGATCGTATAAAGGAAGATAAATTTATCGAGGGTCATGGATTGGGAAACGAAATTAGTTTTTATATTTTTGATTACGATCCAAAAGATGAATTAGAAGTAAGGGATTATATTAAAATACTGCACAAAGAATTTAAAGACGGACTTTATAATCGAAGGATTATTGAGTTTGATTTATATAAAATGTTAATCGAAATTACAAAAGAAAAAAGAATTTACGACCGTATTTTTGAAATGGAGAAAAGGCAGGGTAAAGATGCTTTGTTCAAGGCACTAACAACATTTGCAAAGCCTGACATATTCCTGCAAAAAATGAAAGAACAAATAGGGGATCATCATGTTGTTTTCCTTACAGGCGTTGGGAAGGTTTATCCTTTTGTAAGATCCCATAACATTTTAAACAATCTCCAAGAAGTGTTGGACAAAACGCCCGTTATTATGTTCTTTCCAGGACAGTATGACGGACAATCGCTCCAATTGTTCGGCAAATTAAAAGATGATAACTATTACCGGGCATTTCGCTTAGTTGATTAAAAGTCGAGGGGGAAAAAGAATGCTACTTAAAGAAATGTTTTTAAAAAGTATTGAACGTGATATTCGCGGTGTCATTAAGGTTGCCCAAACAAGCGAAGATGATATTTATCAAGAACTTGACGAGTATGTTGTCACAGGAGAGCTCCACAGTCATTTCTCTAAGTTTTATGAGAATTATCAAAAGGGCATAGATGGAAAGACGGATAAGATGGGTGTTTGGATTAGTGGTTTCTTTGGTTCAGGTAAATCCCATTTTCTTAAAATTCTTGCGTACCTTTTAGAAAATAGGGCTGTGAAAGGAAAGAAGCCTGTAGATTTCTTTGAGGAAAAAATAAAAGACCCACTTGTATACGCCAATATGAAACGGACTTCAAACGTTGATACAGAAGTCATTCTTTTTAATATTGATTCGAAAAGCTCCCTTGATAATAAATCAAAGGAAGACGCAATTTTACGAGTGTTTATGAAAGTGTTTTATGATCATAGGGGCTATTATGGAGATATTCCTGGTGTGGCTGAAATGGAAAAGTATTTGGACAAACAAGGTGTATATGATGTGTTCAAAGCCGAATTCCAAGCACTATCAGGTGAAACATGGGAAGAACGTCGTAATAGCTTTTACTTTGATGCAGACTATGTGATTGGCGCTTTAACTAAGGCGACGAATATGACCGAGGAAACAGCCCGAAATTGGTTTGAAAATGGTGTAAACAATTTCGAAATTAGCATTGAAAAATTTGCTAAAGATGTAAAAGAGTATATAGATAGTAAAGGTCCAAACTTCCATTTAGTTTTCCTTGTCGATGAAATCGGGCAGTACATTGGAGATAGCCGGAATCTTATGTTGAATTTACAAACATTGACCGAAGATTTAGGTACATATGCAGAAGGGAAAGTTTGGATTATAGTCACTTCTCAGGAAAGCATCGACTCCATTGTTAAGGTAAAGGGTGATGACTTTTCACGAATCCAAGGTCGTTTTGACACTAGACTTTCCTTATCATCTATTTCAGTGGATGAAGTAATAAAGAAGCGTATTTTAGAAAAACATCCTCATGTACAGGACAAGCTTAGAGCGGATTATCCAAATAAAAGTGCCATCCTTAAAAACTTAATCAGCTTTCGAGAGACTACGGCAGACTTAAGAGGATATGAAAGTGACGTAGAATTTGCGGAAGTATATCCGTTTGTACCTTATCAATTTAAGCTGTTGCAAAATGTATTTGAACAAGTTCGTAAACACGGATCCTCAGGAAAACACTTGTCAGAAGGGGAGCGTTCTATGCTATCCGCCTTTAAGGAAGCAGGTCTCCGTTATAAAGATGCGAAAGAAGGAACATTAATACCATTCTATGCCTTTTACGATACGATTAAGGAGTTCCTAAATCCATCCATTTCAAGGGTTATCGAGGGTGCAAAAGAAAATCCTGTATTGAGAGATGATCCTTTTCATATCGACTTATTAAAAGTGTTGTTCATGATTAAATATATTAAAGAATTACCAGCAAATATTGATAATATTGCAACCCTCATGGTGACACATATTGATGAAGATAAATTACAATTAAAAGAAAAAATTAAAGTTGCTCTTAGAAAATTAATTTCACAGACGCTCATTCAAAAGAACGGGGAAAATTATGTATTCCTCACAGATGATGAACAAGATATTAACCGAGAAATTAAACAAATTAACGTAGATGAAGAAATTGTTAAACGGGAATTAGCCCACTATATCTTCCAAGATTTATACGATGATAAGCGTTTCAGCTATTCGAAAGAGTATTCATTCTCCTATAATCAAAAAATGGATGAAAAGAATTATGGAAACCAGACATCCAATATCGGTGTCCAAATTCTTTCGCCACTTTCCGATCATTATCATAAATCAGAACAAGAGTTAATGATGATGTCTGCTGGTAATGGTGAAATGATTATTAAACTCGGGGGCAATGAAACATATATTGAGGAAATGGAAGAAGCATTAAGAATAGAAGAATATCGGAAGAAAAGAAATCCGACACAACTTCCTGGAAACATCCAAAACATCCTTAACAACAAACAAGTGGAAGTACGGGAACGGAGAAGAAGAGTACGAGAGCTGTTAGAAGAAGCGATAAAAGATGGTACTTACTTCGTGAATGGTGTCAAAATGGACATTAAAGGTTCCTCTGTTAAAGAGAAAATCAACTCAGCATTTAAACATTTGGTAGATAATGTCTATACAAAATTAGGGTATGTAAAGAAATTTTTAGAAAATGAGCGAGAATTGATTGCAATATTAGCCTCTGAAAATGAGCAATTGTCCTTGGATGAGAACCCAAATGAAGGTGCTAAGAAAGAAGTATATGACTATATAGACATGCAGGATCAAGTTCAAAAACAAATTCGTGTAAAACTTGTGTATGACCGTTTTCAAGATAAACCTTACGGGTGGAAACAGCTTGATATTGCTGGCTTACTTGTAGAATTATTAAAGGAACAGAGGATTCGCATCCGGTATCATTCGGAGTATTTAGAACCAGAAAGAGATACGAACAAGTTATTAACTGTCTTTGGAAAATTAAGTGAAGCGGATAAAGGAATTATTATTAAACGGATAAAGGTCGATGAATCACTTATTCGTACAGCGAAACGGATTTGTAAAGAAGTATTTAATACAACGGATTTAGCAGATGATGAAGATGGTCTAATTAAAGATATCCGAACACTTATTGCGAAACAAATAGATGAAATTAACGCATATAAAGCTCGCTATGAAGGTCGAAAGTACCCTGGAATGAGTCTACTTAATAAAGGTCTCGAATATTTTGGTCAGTTTAACAATCAACTTGATAATGCCTCTTTCCTAATGAAATTAAAAGATTTGGAAGATGATTTAGCAGATTGGGAAGAAGATATTGTCTATGTAAAAAGCTTTTTTGGTACAAACCAGAAAGAGATTTTCGACAAAGGGTTAGCAGGACTAGTGAAATATGAAGAAAATAGAGCATATTTAGTAGGAAAAGAAGTAGAAGAAGCAATGAAGAAACTTAGGGAAATCGTACTAGACCCAATTCCTTATCGAAAAATAAAGGATATCCCTGAATTGCTTCATGCCTTAGAACAACAAATTCAATCCGTTTTAATCGAGACAAAAGAAAATGCGAAAGAAAAATTACAAACGGACTACAATGAATTGGTTTTACAGACGAAACAGTATGGTGTATCAAATGAAACAAAACAGCGTGTAGAAGAATATTATAACAGGATAAAAGTAAATCTTGACCAATTTACAGATATCTTTAAAGTCGATGCAACAATTTCCCAAAGTAATAGCTTTAAAGAAAGAACGTTAAGAGTTATTCGGCAAGAAATTACAGAGTGGCAACGGAAAAAAGAAGAAGAGCAAAAGAAAAATAACGGTACGGTGATTGAACCACCAACGGAACCAGTAGTACAGAAACAACCAGTAAAAGTAACCGAACTTGTTACAGCAAAAATTTTATCGACAGAAGAAGATGTAGATTTATATATCAATACGCTTTCCAAAAAGTTAAAACAAATTATCAAAGCGAATAAACAAATCGAGTTAATTGAATAAGGGTGAAAGTAATGAATAAAAGTGCATTGAAAAAGTTTGCGACAGAAGCTCGTAAAGAACTGCTGGAACGAGTGGAATTACAAGCAAGAAAAATTGGGATCACTGCTGAATCCATTCAAAAAGCAAATGTTGAAAGCTCGGACGCCGTCTTTATTGACGGCAGACAGCTTTCAGATATAGAAAGACGACAACGGAATAAACTCATTGCGCGTATCAATGAAATTGGTTTCGAACGCGTGATAGAAGAAACGGCATACAC
>NZ_LN868936.1:331758-341400 GCF_001244735.1 Bacillus andreraoultii | reverse complement strand
GATTGAATAAGGGTGAAAGTAATGAATAAAAGTGCATTGAAAAAGTTTGCGACAGAAGCTCGTAAAGAACTGCTGGAACGAGTGGAATTACAAGCAAGAAAAATTGGGATCACTGCTGAATCCATTCAAAAAGCAAATGTTGAAAGCTCGGACGCCGTCTTTATTGACGGCAGACAGCTTTCAGATATAGAAAGACGACAACGGAATAAACTCATTGCGCGTATCAATGAAATTGGTTTCGAACGCGTGATAGAAGAAACGGCATACACTTGGTTTAACCGTTTTATTGCTTTACGTTTCATGGAAGTCAATGATTATCTTCCAACGAAAGTCCGGGTTTTATCGTCTATTCATGGGGATCGTTCAGAACCAGATATGATGAAAGAGGCGTTATCACTTGATTTAGACTTGGATAAAGAATACGTATATGAACTCAAAATGAACAATCAAACAGATGAACTGTTTAAATATCTGATTAAAATGCATTGTAATGACTTAAACCGTTACATGCCATTTATGTTTGAAACGATTGAAGACTATACAGAGATATTATTTCCTGAAGGGTTACTTGGAACAGATTCATTTGTTCGGAAAATGACGGATACGGAAGTGATTCCAGAAGATAATTGGGAGCAAATTGAAGTTATTGGCTGGCTGTATCAATATTATATTGCTGATGAAAAAGATCGTGTGTTTAAAGCGAAAAGGAAATACAAGGCAGAAGAAATCCCTTATGCAACACAACTATTTACACCTGACTGGATTGTTCAATATATGGTGCAAAATTCATTAGGAAGGTACTGGACGGAAGCACACCCTGAACATGAAGATTTAATTACGAACTGGGAATTTTTCATCAAACATCAGCAAGAAGACTTTCAAGAAAAAATTGCTCCCTATGTAAATAAAGAGTTAAATGTTGAAGATATTAAATGTTTTGATCCCGCAATGGGAAGTGGCCACATTTTAGTCTATATGTTTGATGTTCTTTATGAAATATATAGTAAGTGTGGATATATGGAAAGAGAAATACCACGTTTAATTATTGAGAAAAATCTATATGGATTAGACATTGACGACCGTGCTTACCAATTAGCATGCTTTTCAGTCGTAATGAAGGCCCTTCAGTACAATAGAAGATTCCTTAGAAGCATTGAGCGAGATGGATTAACGATGAATTTAGCATCCATTCAAGAAACAAACGGATGGACAGATGAGGGAATCGCGTTTATTGCTGGTAAAGAAAATGGGGAAGTATTTAATAAAACAAAGGTGTTTTTTGNGATTGAATAAGGGTGAAAGTAATGAATAAAAGTGCATTGAAAAAGTTTGCGACAGAAGCTCGTAAAGAACTGCTGGAACGAGTGGAATTACAAGCAAGAAAAATTGGGATCACTGCTGAATCCATTCAAAAAGCAAATGTTGAAAGCTCGGACGCCGTCTTTATTGACGGCAGACAGCTTTCAGATATAGAAAGACGACAACGGAATAAACTCATTGCGCGTATCAATGAAATTGGTTTCGAACGCGTGATAGAAGAAACGGCATACACATGGTTTAACCGTTTTATTGCTTTACGTTTCATGGAAGTCAATGATTATCTTCCAACGAAAGTCCGGGTTTTATCGTCTATTCATGGGGATCGTTCAGAACCAGATATGATGAAAGAGGCGTTATCACTTGATTTAGACTTGGATAAAGAATACGTATATGAACTCAAAATGAACAATCAAACAGATGAACTGTTTAAATATCTGATTAAAATGCATTGTAATGACTTAAACCGTTACATGCCATTTATGTTTGAAACGATTGAAGACTATACAGAGATATTATTTCCTGAAGGGTTACTTGGAACAGATTCATTTGTTCGGAAAATGACGGATACGGAAGTGATTCCAGAAGATAATTGGGAGCAAATTGAAGTTATTGGCTGGCTGTATCAATATTATATTGCTGATGAAAAAGATCGTGTGTTTAAAGCGAAAAGGAAATACAAGGCAGAAGAAATCCCTTATGCAACACAACTATTTACACCTGACTGGATTGTTCAATATATGGTGCAAAATTCATTAGGAAGGTACTGGACGGAAGCACACCCTGAACATGAAGATTTAATTACGAACTGGGAATTTTTCATCAAACATCAGCAAGAAGACTTTCAAGAAAAAATTGCTCCCTATGTAAATAAAGAGTTAAATGTTGAAGATATTAAATGTTTTGATCCCGCAATGGGAAGTGGCCACATTTTAGTCTATATGTTTGATGTTCTTTATGAAATATATAGTAAGTGTGGATATATGGAAAGAGAAATACCACGTTTAATTATTGAGAAAAATCTATATGGATTAGACATTGACGACCGTGCTTACCAATTAGCATGCTTTTCAGTCGTAATGAAGGCCCTTCAGTACAATAGAAGATTCCTTAGAAGCATTGAGCGAGATGGATTAACGATGAATTTAGCATCCATTCAAGAAACAAATGGATGGACAGATGAGGACATCGCGTTTATTGCTGGTAAAGAAAATGGGGAAGTATTTAATAAAACAAAGGTGTTTTTTGAACAGTATAGAAATGCTAAAATGTTTGGTTCACTTATAAAAGTAAATGAAACAGATACAGCATTTTTAGAAAATAGATTGAAAGAAATGAAGGATACCCCTGTAACAGACTTGTTTCAAGGGAAAAAGCGTGAGGAAGCATTAGAACTACTTCCATTGCTTATAAAACAAACGAAAATTATGGGACAGCAGTATGATATTGTCGTCATGAATCCGCCCTATATGGGATCTGGAAGTATGAACAAAGAATTATCTGATTTCCTTAGAAAAAATTACCCTAATTCTAAATCCGACTTATTCGCTTCTTTCATGGAAGTCGACCATTATTTAAAGAAAAATGGCTTTTATGCGGCTATCAATCAGCATTCATGGATGTTCTTATCAAGTTTTGAAAAATTACGTAAAAAAATAATTGAAACGAAATTCATTGACACAATGTTACATTTAGGACCAAGGGCATTTGAGGAAATTGGTGGGGAAGTAGTGCAGTCTACTGCGTTTGTGTTGAGAAATGCTCGACAAAAAAAGGGTAAAGGCACTTATCTAAGATTAATTAATGATAGAACAGCTAGTGAAAAGAAGCAAAAAACTATTAAAGCTGTTCAAAACCCAGACGTTTTATATAAATATTTATTCAATCAAGATGATTTCAGAAAGATTCCACGTTCTCCTGTTGCCTACTGGCTAAGTAATAAATTGATTAAAAACTTTGCCAATAACCCAAAATTAGGTGACTCTTATAAAGCAATAAGGGGTTTAGAGACTGGGAATAATAATTTATTTTTAAGGCATTGGCATGAAGTTTCATTCGATAAATTGTATTTAGTAGAGAAGGATTCAATAGAAAATTATAGAAGATATAAATGGTTTCCCCATAATAAAGGTGGGGGATTCAGAAGATGGTATGGTTTAAATGATCTTATTGTAAACTTTGAAAATGATGGGTATGAAATTCGTAAAATAGGTGTATTAAATGGTTATAAATATTATTTTAAAAAAGGAATAACATGGTCCGCACTAACAACTGGATTGAATTCTTTTCGATACAGTACTGAAGGCTTTTTGTTTGATTCAAATAAGGGTCCGATGATGTTTCCATCGGACAAAGAACTTTGGATTATCTTAGGTTTGTTGAATTCTAAAGTTATTCAACAATACTTAAATATTTTAAATCCCACATTATCTGTGCAAAATGGTGATATAGACAATCTTCCATATTTTAATCTAGAAAATGCAGATGATAAATTATTAAGCGAAATTAGCGGGGCTGTCAGGGAAAATGTAGAAATAGCAAAGAGGGATTGGGACAATTTTGAAACATCATGGGAATTTAAACGTCATCCGCTTTTTAATTATTCCTATTTTGAGATTGCAAGGAATTTTAAAAAATGGGAATCTGATACGGATATAGACTTTCAAAAAATGAAAGCTAATGAGGAAGGGTTAAATCAAATTTTCATAAATATTTATAGTCTAGAAAACGAGCTAACACCTGAAGTATGCGAAAAAGATATTGTTATTCGCAAAGCAGATTTAGAACGTGATATCAAATCTTTTATTTCTTATGCAATTGGTTGTTCTTTTGGTCGTTACTCACTCGACGAAGTAGGTCTCATATACGCAGGTGGTGAATTTGATCCATCTCGATATCAAACCTTCCCAGTAGATAAGGACAATATTTTACCAATCTTGTCAGGGCCATATTTTGAAGATGATATTGTATCGAGATTTGTTGATTTTGTCCGAGTTACGTTTAGTGAAGAGACGCTTGAGGAGAATCTTGATTTTATTGCCGATGCGATTGGACGGAAAGCGAATGAGACAGCAAAGGAAACTTTACGTCGATATTTCTTAAATGATTTCTATAAAGATCATGTACAAGTTTACAAGAAGCGACCAATCTATTGGTTATTTACATCTGGTAAGGAAAAGGCTTTTAACTGTCTTATCTACATGCATCGTTATGATAAAACAACACTATCCCGTATTCGCACGGATTATTTACATGAAGTGCAAACTCGCTTAGAAGCAGAGAAAAATGATTTACTTGACATCATCGAAGGGGATTACACAACGAGAGAAATTAACAACGCAAAAAGAGAATTAAAGTCCCTTGATAAGAAAATAGACGAATTGAAAGCTTACGATGAACTGTTACATCACATGGCTGACATGCAAATTGAGATTGATTTAGATGATGGTGTGAAAGTGAATTACGAGAAGTTTAAAGGGTTAGTGGCGAAAATTTAAATTCACTTAAGAAGCAAACTAATTTGCTCCTTTTCCGTTGTTAAAAACATCCCAGACCTGCAACAAAGAACTGAAATAGAAAAGAAATTAACGGAATTGTATAATAAGTTAAAATAGTATATAGGGGTAGGGAGAGATGGAGGGTGTGGCTGAAAAATCCACATGATAAATTTTTTAAAGAGACCTTTGGAGATGTGACGGTCACGAAGGATTTTTTAACTAATTATTTGCCAGAAATTATAATGGAAATGATTGATGTCAACACTCTTGAACCAGAAAAGGATAGTTTCATTAATGATGAATTGAAAGAAAATTTTTCAGACTTACTTTTCAAGGTAGATATTTGTAATCAGAAAGGGTATCTTTATTTTCTCTTCGAACATAAAAGTTATATTTATCATAAAACCGCTCTTCAACTGTTAAAATATATAATAGAAATATGGGAGGCAAAAAGTGAAAAGGAAAAGAGCAATGGGCTTCCAATTGTTATTCCTTTAGTCATTTATCACGGTCAAAAAGATTGGAACATTGGATTGAGTTTAGGAGAGTTAATACAGGGATATGGAGAGCTCACACCGAATATTCAACGGCTTGTTCCGAACTTTGAGTATTTGCTTTATGATCTTTCGAAATATAACGATGAGGATATAAAAGGAGAGGCCCAGCTTCAAATCGTACTAACGACCTTAAGGGATATTTTTACAAAGGATAGCGTGGATCTGCTTGTCATTATCGATCGGGCAGTTAAATACTTGCGGGAATTAGAGGATCATCAGACTGGGATTCGTTACGTTGAAACTTTACTTAGATATATATTTAGCGCCGGAAGAAACTTAACGAAATCGGAAGTGGTGGATATGATGAAGGAAATTGAAATGAATTATCCAGAGGGGAGAGATGTTGTGATGACAATAGCTGAACAATTAATAGAAGAAGGTAAAAAACAGGGGCTAAAACAAGGAATCGAAAAAGGTATTGAAAAAGGTATAAAACAAGTTGCAATCAATTTGATAAAACAAAATATGGAGTATAGTTTTATTGAGGAAGCAACTGGCTTATCGAGAAAAGATATAGAAGAAATTGTAGCGGAAATAAAAAGAAAATAAGTTGTTAGAGCTAAAGCTAAGCTAATGCACTTCCCGTGTGAGGTGCTTTTTTCATTCGTGAGGAGGCGGTGAATAATTATGAATTTAAATCAAATCGAGTCCACATTATCGGATATTTTTAATGAACCTCTCAAAGATTGGGAACAACGTAAAATAGTTTTTTGGGTGGACAAGGATAAAGAATTTATTGAGGACATTGAACAATTAACATTAGATAACGTTAAAGTCTTAACACTATCCGAAAATAATCAATTTTTTACGAAGCATTTATTAGAGGAAGAGGATCCGACATCTTCCTATTTAATTTATACAAATATGGAATTAAGTTTAGAAGATAACTGGTTAGCCGATACCGTGTTGTATTCAAAAGTATTTTATGCTGATCGAATATCACTCATTTTAAGTGAGTTGCAAATCAATCCATCGCTTCGAGCTGTTATAAAGAAATATGAGAAATTCTTTAATAATAAGGAACGGTTTCGTAAATTTCGAGCATTCGGGATTGAATCTTATACTGAGGAAACGATTGAGATTGCGATTATGAGTGTCCTTTGCAATCTAAAGACATCTGACTTTGAAGCTGTTTTAAAAACCGTTTTAATGGATACGCTGGATGATCAGGCGAACAAATATTTATCACAAATGGACAAGTTCTTTGATATCCATGTTTTCTGGGCTTATATTGCCAATCGTTATGGCTACGAGCGTGAAACGAAGACACTAAAGACATTGTTTATTCATCTGACTGTCACAGCCTTTAGTCATACCGTAAATGAAAAGTATATGGCTAATTTAAAAGATTTTATCGCAGTTCGTAATAAGGCCAATTGTCTTGTATTTATCGACCACTGGATGCACCACCTGGCAGACTATCAATTGTTTAACGAGTATGCTGAATGGGTAGAACAAGAAATTCAGCTTCAAAATCTATTGCAAACAGTTCCTATTGATGAATTGAAGCAAGCAGACACATTTCCTTATGTTGACCGAGCCATTATTATTTACATAGCAAATAGTCTAATGGAAAGACTGGAAGATTACGAAGAGTACATAAAGCTCATAAATTTAAGGCGAGCAAAGCATTATTATGAAAAGTATGCATCTATCTATGATGCACTTGAAAACACAGTAAAAATGTACGCTTTCCATAAAGAATATAGCCAAGGAATCCCGTCTGGTAAAGCAATTGATCTATATGAAGCATATCAGAAAAAATACTATGTGATGGATACGTATTACCGAAAATTTTATCATGCATATGATGAAGAAAGTAATCATGAGTTACTAAAGAAATTAAAAGACCTTGTTGAACATCTCTATACGAATTGGTTTCTGGGCGAGTTAAGTACCAATTGGTCACAAGCAGTGAAAGCAGAAATGACTGAAGATTGGTCATTACCAGGTGTTATGAATCAACAAAATTTCTATTCTTCCATGATCGCACCACATATATTAAAAGGTGAACGGGTATTTGTCATTATTTCGGATGCGATGAGATATGAAGTCGGGATGGAATTAGCTGAACGTTTACGTGCAGAAACGATTGGAACTTGTGATGTACAGACAATGCTTGGGGTTATTCCTTCAGTGACCAAACTGGGGATGGCTTCCCTTTTGCCTCACAAAACGATTGATATTGATGCTACAGGTAGAGTATTGGTAAACGGAGAAGATTCATCTGGATTAGATCATCGTAAATCAATTATTGAAAAAACAAGAAAAGATAGCATTGCTGTTCGCTACCAAGATATACGAGAGTTGAACAAGGCAGGAAGACGTGAAACATTTAAGGGGAAAAAACTAATCTACATTTATCATGATACGATTGATGCAATGGGAGATAAGGCCTCAACTGAGATTTATACATTTAATGCAGTTGAAACCGCCATTCAACAACTATATGACTTAGTGAAAATTATTCGAGATGATTTAAGTGGAACAAATATATACATTACTTCAGATCATGGTTTCCTTTATCAACGAGAGCCACTAGC
The DNA here is from genome assembly GCF_001244735.1 of Bacillus andreraoultii. Classification (GTDB taxonomy): domain Bacteria; phylum Bacillota; class Bacilli; order Bacillales; family Caldibacillaceae; genus Caldifermentibacillus; species Caldifermentibacillus andreraoultii. The sequence continues at coordinate 333,486 of NZ_LN868936.1, read as the reverse complement.
AGAAAGTGATAAGATTCATACAGAAAAAATGAATGCAATTGAAGTAAAGCGTCGCTACACGTTGTCAAAAGAAAAACATGATGTTTCAGGGAAAATCGCCATAAATCTTTCATCTGTCATAGAAAATGAGCAGCAACTAACTGTTTATTTACCAAATGGAACGGTTCGGAATCGCATGCAAGGAACGGGTGTGAATTTTGTCCATGGTGGTGCCAGCCTTCAAGAAATTGTTGTTCCATTACTTTCTTATAAAAATAAACGAGCTAGTCAAAAAGGTGTACAAGCAATATCGAAAGTAGATATTAAACTCACAAGTACAACCCGAAGAATCACAAACAGTATATTCACCCTAAACTTTTTCCAAACAGAGAAAGTAGAAGAAAAGATGAATCCTCGGACGGTTGTTATTTATATGGCGGATAAAGAAGGAAACATCCTATCAAATGAGGAAACAATTATTGGTGACCGCCCGTTTGACAATCCAGCTGAACGTACATTTAAGCTACAATTTGTCTTAAAAAGTATCTCTTATGACCGCAATAAAACCTATTATCTCTTTATAAAGGATACAGAAACAGGTGTGATAACAGAGAAAGTTCCATTTACAATTAACTTAGCAGTTGTTAGTGATTTTGATTTTTAGGAGAGAGGAGATTGTGGATGGAAGAGCTAAATGGAGAGTTAACGGTTGACTTAGATAGAAAATTAAATGATATATAGATATATGTAACACAAGGAGTCGGTCAAACCGATTCCTTTTTGTGCATTTACAATCATTTTTGTCCAACGTGCAGGCATATGTGGCAAATTGGAAAGCTCTGGTATCATGATAGGTACTTTATTATTAAGTGAGGCATGTGGCCTAAGAAAGTTAAAAAATGCCACGAATATAGGTAGATAGGATTCCCACTATTAACATAGATACGTTTCATCCCCAAAAATTGATTAGAAAGCTCATACGGATAATGATCAATTTTTCTCTTTTTTAGAAAGACCTCTTAACTTCTTTTGGTAGTAAGAATATTGTTTTTTTTTTCACATTTGAAAACATCAAAATCTTATTGTTCTTTTATTTTTCCAAGTGTTTTGGAACAGTGAGGACATCGTAAAATGGCCTCTTTCAAATAACGATGCTTTAATCTCATCTAAATTCAAATAAATAGGTTAATAATTGAGGATACAGACTTGTTCATATTTGCTTCCTCGCTATTTAATGTTTAGTTTAAAGCTTCCCAAAGCTGTCTATACTGGGTAATACTACTAAATTACCTGGGGTGATAGTCTTATGAAAAACTTTGAAGAAGAGTATAATGTATTCCAAGATGCGTTAGAAATACCTAAACCTTGGTATGTTTTCCATAATGAATTAGCTAAAGAAGAAAACACCTTACACATTTATATTGAATATCAATCAGGAGCGGAATTTTCTTGTCCTAATTGCGGTAAAACGGGATGTAAAGTTCATGATATACAAGATCAAGACCGGACTTGGAGACATCTAAATTTTTGGCAATATAAGACCATTCTCCATGCCAGAATGCCACGAGTAAAATGTGAGTCATGCGGTAAAATACGTACGGTTGTCATTGATTGGGCACGTCCAGGAGCTGGATTTTCATTATTATTTGAGCACCATGTGTTGTCGCTAATGGTTGAAATGCCTGTCGCTGCCGTAGCTCGTGAAGTAGGCGAACATGATACGCGCCTTTGGCGAGTATTTAAATATTA
>NZ_LN868936.1:328984-331546 GCF_001244735.1 Bacillus andreraoultii | reverse complement strand
GGTTTGTTACAAAGATGACCAATGGCCTTCTTGAAGGAATAAACAGTTTAGTTCAGGCTACCAAAAGAAAGGCTCGTGGATACCGAACAGCCGATAATTTTATTGCCATGGCCTATGCAACGGTTAATAAACTTGATCTTATTGGTATATCATGACTTGTTTTATCCTTTCTTGTTTGCTTAGCGACCAGCACTTAGAGTAGGATAGGCTGTCAAGTGCTTTCCTTGACAACCTATCCTACATCTAAGATAATACCGGTGGCAAACAAGGAAATGATAGAATCCTATGGGCACTGGTAACCTGTTTTTTCAACATTAAACAGCGAAGAGCCTCATATTTGTCGGTATGGTAACCTCTATTAACCATAGATTTTACGGAGTGGCAAGTCTTTTTTGTTCAATACCTTATAAATCAATGGTTGTTAACCTATTTAATATAAAAACTTTTGACAAGGGGGAAGTATATTGCTTGTGAGATGGTTGTTTGCAATTTTGTTTATTTTAATAGGATCTATTCTTTTTTCTTTAACTATTGATAATCTAAAAATTATCGGTACCATTATTAAATTTGTTGTGGGAGCAGCCTTCTTTTTTTTTGCGGGTTATATAATAAAAGATAATAGAAAAGAATAACATTTTTGGTAATTTCTATTATATGAATATTATAAAAGTAGTAAAAGTATATTACACTATATATAGTATTTGAAAGGTAATGTCAAAAGTTCTATGAAAAACGGATAAGCAAACAAGATTTATTCCGAAATAAGGTGGAGAACCGTCGCCATTTGCCCTTGACAAACACGCCGATGGTTTAAGTTAGGTGTAACAAGGGCGAAGGGAACTAAATTAAGGCATGACAAATACGCCCTTGTTTTCCGAAAATTTTAAACCATCGGCTAGTTCGGTTTGTCAAGGGTTCGCTTCGCCAAATGGCTGGTTTGAATGTTAAACCATTCAAGGGCTCAGCTAAAGCTAAATTTAGGCGGCTTGTATTTCTAGAAGCCATTGTTGAGCGAGTTCAATCATTTTTGTCCAACGTGCCGGCATGTGTGGCAATTTGGAGAGTTCTGGGATCATAACTGGCACTTTATTCTCCAGTGAAGCATGTGGCCTGAGAAAGTTAAAATATGCTACGAATAAAGTCACATAGGATACCGATCCCTTTTCTGAACCAAACCCATGTGTAGCCTTATAATTACCCTTAAAAGTACGATTGAGTCTCTCAATAATTTGTTTAAGCGGTCGATATTCCGTTGAAACAGGATCCTCATTGGTTAATCCAATGACTTGCTTCACATCAAAGTGGATATCGTGCTGGGCAAAGAAGTGTTGAGCCAAAAGGTAAATAGGATTCCCATCGACCACAAAAGTAAGATCTTCTGGAATCTCTTTTAGCTTAAGCAATACTTCATCAATGGCTAATACAGCTGCCTGTGTATCTCGGTTTGGTGAAACAGGATACGACAAAATAATCTTTTTTACGGTATCAAAGAAGAAGAACAAGTAATTCCAACGTCCACTCACACGGATATACGTTTCATCACCGCAAAATTGATTGGAAAGCTCATACGGATAATGGTCGATAAACGGTTTCATTATGAGCGCGACACTGTTTTCGTAGTTTAAAATACTTTGGTGAGAAATAGAAACTCCGTGAATATCATTCATAATGGCCGCGGTTTTGCGCGCTGATAAGCCGTAGTTTACGTGATAAGTCAAAATAAGTCCCAGTGTATGCGGAGACACGTACAATTTCGATAAATCTACTTTCGGTAACTCTGGAGACTCTTTCGACAGTGGCTTATAGTCGAACTTAAACAGGCGAAATATATAGCGCATTTTGAACGCTTGTGGGTCTTTTTTGAACGGTTTCTTCTCTTCTTTCGAAAGACCTTTTAACTTCTTTTGGTAGTAAGAACATTGATTATTTTTACACTTGAAAACATCAAAATCTTTTCGTTCTTTTATCTTTTCAAGTGTTTTTGAACAGTGAGGACATCGTAAAATGGCCTCTTTCAAATAACGATTCTTTTCGCTAAACAAACACGCACACACTTTACATTGATATTGTCCTTTATCTCCATTATTTGCATAAAGAAAATCAGAAGGAGCACCACACTTTGGACAATTCAAATGAGAAGGCACACAAACTTTGGCGTTTTTATGTCTACGAACCGGTTTTAATGGTTTCCCGTGTTTTTCTAGAAAATCATTAAGTAGTTCTTGATAATCAAGCTTTTCAAGTGTTTCAACAATCGGAAGCTCATCCACCTGTAGTTTTCGATAAGGCTTGCTTATCGGTTTTTCTTCGGGTTTATCAAACATACTCTTTCCAATTAAAAGAGTCTGTAAAATTTTGATAGTCTCATCTTGGTACTTGATAAATTCAAATAAATAGGTTAATAATTGAGGATACAGACTTGTTCACTCCAATCTTGTTAGTTGTGTGTGTGGTAACCTCAATTAACCATAGATTTTAGGGGGTGGCAAGTCTTTTTTTGTTCAATGCCTTATAAATCAATGGTTGTTAACCTATTTAATATAAAAACTTTTGACAATACGC
>NZ_LN868936.1:75218-154960 GCF_001244735.1 Bacillus andreraoultii | reverse complement strand
TCATAGAAGAGTTCTATGATCCCAAAATGATGGAAGTTTCACGAAAATAGGTTCATAGAATCGTTCTATAAGCCGAAAACGATGAGGATTTCGCAAAAAGTGGTTCATAGAAGAGATCTATGAGCCGAAAATGAAGAGGATTTTGCAAAAATAGGTTCATAGAATCGTTCTATGATCCCAAAATGATGGAAGTTTCGCGAAAAAGGGTTCATAGAATCGTTCTATGAGCCGAAAATGTTGATGATTTCGCAAAAATAGGTTCATAGAATCATTCTATAAGCCTAAAATGATGTGGATTTCACGAGAAGTGGTTCATAGAAGAGATCTATGAGCCGAAAATGATGTGGATTTCACGAAAAGTGGTTCATAGAATCATTCTATAAGCCGAAAACGATGAGGATTTCGCAAAAAGTGGTTCATAGAAGAGTTCTATGAGCCAAAAATGATGATGATTTCACAAAAAGTGGTTCATAGAAGAGTTCTATAAGCCCAAAATGATGGAAGTTTCACGAAAAAGGGTTCATAGAAGAGTTCTATAATCCCAAAACGATGAGGATTTCGCAAAAAGTGGTTCATAGAAGAGTTCTATAAGCCCAAAATGATGGAAGTTTCACGAAAAAGGGTTCATAGAAGAGTTCTATGATCCCAAAATGATGGAAGTTTCACGAAAAAGGGTTCATAGAAGCGTTCTATAAGTCAGGTTATTGTCTCTGTTTACTTGTTCTAATAATGAGAGATTTTCCCCGTATTCTTTCCGTAGTGTAGAGATATTAGTGTACAAATCCCGGACTGTTGCATTGTCTTTTCCATAATGAATGATAACTTTTCTAAGTTTTAAAATAGACGATTACCTGCATAGTTATCAACAAGCACCTAAGTTTCATATAATTGGGTATACTAAAGATGTTGAAAATGGAAAGACAGTATATAATGAGCATAGATTACATATTAAAAAAAGTCGGGAGTGTTAGCAAATGACCGATATGAATGAAAAGCAAAGAGAACAAGAGCGGGTCAATCACGTCCTTCGTGTCATTGAGCAGAAAATGCAAAGTTTGGAGGAGAAAACGGGAGGGCTAAAGCAAGATATCGTTCAATTGCGCAAAACTTTCTGGGACGATGTTACTGTAAACTTAGATGAACCAGATGATGTCATTGAAACACATACGAGTTTAAAGCAACAGGCAGAACTTTTATCCGAACGTGAACGTAGTCATGGACAATTTTTTAAGCAATATAAAAACTTAACACGGTTAAAAAACTCACCTTACTTTGGACGAATTGACTTTTTAGAAGAAGGTGAGAGTGAAACCGAAAAAATATATATTGGTTTATTTTCGTTATTGGATGAAAATGATGAGGATTTTCTTGTATACGATTGGCGAGCACCTATTTCCAGTATGTACTACGATTTTGCCCCAGGTTCGGCGCACTACCAAACGATGGACGGGACGATTAAAGGTGAAATAAAGTTAAAACGACAATACATGATTCGAAACGGCCAGATTAGAGGGATGTTTGATACCGGAATTACAATCGGTGATGAGATTTTGCAAGCGGTTCTAAGTGACCAGTCCGATACACAAATGAAAAATATTGTTGCGACCATTCAAAAGGAACAAAATGAAATTATCCGAAATGACGAGAAAAAATATTTAGTCGTGCAAGGTGCAGCTGGTAGTGGAAAAACTTCTGCCGCATTACAACGTGTTGCCTACCTTCTATATAAGTATCGCGAAAAATTACAAGCAGATAACATACTCTTATTTTCACCCAATCAACTATTTAATAGCTATGTAGCAACGGTTTTACCAGAGCTCGGTGAAGATAATATGGAACAAAGTACGTTTTATCAATACGTAAGTCATCGTTTGAAGGAGTTTGACGTAGAAGACCCGTATACACAACTAGAATATATTTTAAGTGAAAAACAAGATGAACTTTACCCGATTAGGAAAAAAGCAATCTTATTTAAAGCAGATCTAATCTTTAAAGATATAATCGATAAGTATGTTGCCTCATTGCAAAAAGAGGGCATGTTGTTTAAAAATATTTCTTTTCGAGGCGAACGCTTTATTACGAGAGAGGAAATAAAGGCATATTTTTACGCCATTGATGACCATATAACTATTCCGAATCGTATTCAAATATTACGGGACTGGTTACTTGATAAAATGGATGAAAAGGAAAAAGAAGAAAGAACGAAAGATTGGGTTCTTGAGGAAAGTGAATTATTAGATCGGGAAGATTATTTGAAAGTATATAGAAAGTTACAGAAAGAACAACGGTTTAGTGAGAAGACATTCAATGATTATGACCGGGAAGAAAAGATGTTAGCTGAATTAGTTGTGAGAAGGAAACTAGCACCATTGCGTAGAAAAATTAATGATTTTGCTTTTGTTGATATGAAAGCTTTATACAATGGGCTTTTTACATGGGCTCAAACAGCAATCGAAGGAAATATTTTACCAGAAGAATGGGAACAAATCGGTGCGCAAACAGGTGAACAGCTAAAAAAGGGTAAAATTTACTATGAGGATGCAACCCCATATTTATATTTAAAAGATAAACTTGAAGGAAAACAAGTGCATGTAAAAATTCGCCATTTATTTATTGACGAAGCGCAAGACTATTCCCCATTTCAATTTGCGTTTTTTAAGGAAATTTTCCCGAATAGTAAAATGACAATCTTAGGCGATATAAACCAGTCGATTTTTACCCATTCCGTTGGCGAGCAAAATGGACTGCTACATTCGAATGAGCTATTTCCAGAAGATCAATTGGAAAAAATTATTTTAACAAAGAGTTACCGTTCAACTAAACAAATCGTCGAATTTACAGAGGGAATGTTAAAAGACGAACATGAAATTATTCCATTCAATCGAAGCGGAAATCTACCAAGTGTCGTAAAAGTGGAAAATCAAGAAGACCTTCATAAAGGAATAGTTGAAACAGTAGGCGTGTTACAAAAGGGTGGCTATGATACAATAGCAATCATTTGTAAAACCGTAGAAGAAACGAACCAAGCATACGAGGCTTTGAAAGGGAAAATTGATTTACACTTAGTTAAAAAAGAGTCCCTCACTTATGAAAAGGGGCTGTTAATTATTCCAAGCTATTTAGCAAAAGGAATCGAATTTGATGCAGTCATCATCTATAATTCGGCACAAGATGTTTATCGCGATGAAGATGAGAGAAAGCTGTTTTACACGGCTTGTACGCGGGCCATGCATGAACTTTACTTATTTTCTGTAGGAGTTGTCACCCCATTTATTAGCGAAATTGAACAAGATAAATATCGCTTAGTGAGCCTGGATGATTAAGCCATATAAGTATGAGGATTAGCGTTCTACTATAACCATAAAACGATAAGATAATCGCCTTTTCTAGTAAAAAGTTGCCATAAAACAAACACGCTAGAAAAGGTGGTTTTTTTGACGTAAATTAAAGAGTCATCATTCATTATTATTATTTAGGAGTGACTGTTTATGAATCAATTGTGTAATTGTAAAGAACTTACTCAAATAAAAATTGAAGCCGATGTAGGTGCAGACCCATTATGGTGCTTTGATTGTGGGTATAACTTGGAAATGGATGAGTTTATGCTTTCAGATTCTTTAAAAGAGCAATTATGGGCATGGATAGATGATTATGGTAGCTGGATTAATTGGGAATCCGATAGTTTCATTGAAAAGGGTGAAAAGATTGTAAAAGAGTATAATAAATTCGGTCTTAAGTTAACAGCAAAGGTCAAAAAAGAATTAAAAGGTAAATATGAAGTTGTAATTTCGCCAGTTTTTTATAAAAAATTCAAATAATAGTGACAAAAATACAAATCTTGCTAAAATGGTTATATATTCATAGAGTGAAAAAATATAATCTATTCTAAAAAAGGAGACCAACGAATTTTTTCATTCTACTAGTAAGGATGACTTCTATGAATCATTGGCTAAAAAGATGGCAAATTGAAAATCTACTAATACTTCTTTTTTCTTGTACTGCATTTTTAGTATTTTAGCGCGTAAAAACTCTTTTAGAAGCACTTAACCTTACAGATAAACAGCATGAATTACCAGGTAAGCTATCGGGTGGCCAATCTCAGCGAGTCGCTATCGCCCGCGCATTGGCGAATAAACCGTCTATCATTCTAGCGGACGAACCAACAGGGTCATTGGATGCAGAAACTGAAGCAGAGATATTATCGATATTCCGTGATTCACATCGGGAAGGCTTCACCTTGGTTATAGTTACTCATGATCAAGCGGTCGCTAATCAATGCGGTCGCACGATTGAAATAAGGGATGGGGTCATTCGTGAAAATAAGTAATTTAATAGAGTGTGGCGGATAAACGCACCTGTGAAAAAATCTAATAGTTACATTAGGCAGTTAAAGGTTAAGATAAATTAAACTTTTAACTGCCTTTTTATTTTAAAAGATATAATATAGATGTAAAAGGTGGTGCCAAAAGTGTCTAAGGATAATAATTACAAATCCTTTTTTTGGAAAAGATTCTTCGCTATATCTATCCCTATTTTCATCATTGGTATTATGTTTGAGCCTTATGTAAGGAATAATCCTTTTAAAACTCTAGAAGATTATGGGGAATTTATTTTCTTTTTACTTTTTTATAGTATGGTTATTTCTGGGATAACAGCTTTCGTTATTTCAATGACATGGCGGGTGAAACAATCAAGAAAATAAATTTACAACTGCTATACAAACAAACCTGGAAGATGATTTTTTGTCTTTTATTCTACGACCACAAAAATATATTTTATCTACAGATCATGATTAGTAGTTACGAGGGTTCTCGACATATTTCTAAAAGAGGCTGGGACATAACTAGCCAAAAGTAGTATATAAAAAGGTTCCAGGCAATAAAAAATTTGCTTGGAACCTTTTTTGTGGGGTTTTTCCATTTCTCGTCACTATTTTACCGCTGATGGCGGTGACTTTTCTCATATTCACCGCCATCAACGCAAAGGCTAATTCATTTTTCACTTTCTGTTTTCCTCTGACGGAAAAACGAGTGAAACCTAAATTAGCCTTCAGAAAACCGAACGCTGGTTCTACATCAATTTTACGTTTTCCGTAAATTTCACCAGTTTTCTCGTCTGAAAGCTTCGTACGTACATATTCTTTTTGGGACTCCCACTTTTCATTCATGTAGACTTTTCGGTTGTTCCCTTCTTTTGCTTTCGTGCATAAATCGCGGAGTGGACAATCCGAACAGTCCTCACACTCGTACACTTTAAATTCACGGGTGAATCCGTACCTGTCTGTTCGTTTGGAATGATGGCTAAATCGTACTTTCCGACCATTTGGGCACAGAAAAGTATCTTCGTCCTCATTATATTCCCAATTATCTACATGAAAAGCGTTGTCCTTATGCTTCTTTTTCTTCTCCTTTCGATATTGATTGTATGTAATAAGTGGCGTTCGATTTCGATTCTCGATGATATCTTCATAATTCTGTTCGCTACCATATCCTGCATCCGCGACAATGAATTCCGGAAGCTCGAAAAAGTTTTCTTCAATCGTGTCGAGAAAAGGAATTAAAGTGCGTGTATCGGTCGGGTTTGGGAAAACATCGTAAGCGAGCACATATTGACCTTCCGTCGCAATTTGGACATTGTAACCAGCTTTCAATTGACCGTTCTTCATGTAGTCGTCCTTCATGCGCATAAACGTCGCATCTGGGTCCGTCTTTGAGTAACTATTGCGATCACCGAAAATCTCCATATCGTTTTGATACTTTTGTTTGCGAGTAATGAAATCCATCCATTGCTTCCGAGATTGTATGGGTAATTTGCGTTCGGAACGGAGCTTTTTCCGTTCACTCCCAACTTCAGATACTTCAATCTTTTTATTATATTCCTCGATTTTCTCGTCTAACTTTTCGACTACTTCTTCCATTTCTTTGACGGAAAGTTCCTCTTCCTTTTCTCGCTCTATTGCTGGGATGATCTCCTTCTCTAGCAGCTCATCATACAGTTGATTGGACTTTTCAATTAGCTTATCACTATATCTTTCAATGGACTTCCGCCATACAAAGGTGAACTTATTTGCGTTTGCTTCAATTTTTGTACCATCAATAAAAATGGCTTCCTCTTCAATCAATTCCTTTTCCACGAGCTGATTTCGGAACTGGACAAAGCATTCACGTAGGATGTTTTCAATGAGTGGATTAGAACGGAAGCGATTGATGGTGCGATAGCTAGGTTCATGTCCTTGAGCTAGCCACATCATGCGGATACTATCCTGTAATAAAGCTTCTATTTTACGGCCGGAAAACACGGATTGCGTATATCCACACAAAATGACTTTCAACATCATACGAGGATGATACGCGGGACGGCCGGTTTGTCGTATGAAGTCCTCGAAAGCTTCTTCGGGAATACTCTCGACAAGATCATTGATCGCAAAAGCAATATCGTTTTCTTTCAACTTAATTTCTAAATTTAGCGGTAAAACTACTTGATTCATGTTATAATGTTTAAACATAAGGGCACCTCCAAAATTATTGTTTCGTCACTTTAATTTTATCAAAAGGTGCCCTTTTTGTTTACTAGAATTGTGACAAAAAAGGCGTTGGGTCTACACTTTTTAGTGTAAGCTCCAACGCCTTAATTTTTATTTTACTGGAGTTTTGTCCCAGTCTCTTTTAGTTTATAGGGAAGTAGAAATATCTAATTTTCATATTTTCCTGACGCATAAGGTCCAATTACAAAGAAGCTTTGTCAAACGGTCGTTAAGAGCCGCTATAGACGCCCAAATCGCGGTGAAGAAGGATGAAACGGTCCTCTAGAAGAGTTCTAGACGCCCGAACCGCGGCAAAAAAGACGGAAACGGTTATCTTAAAATCACCCTGCACACCTCTAATAACTCGCATAGGTAAATTATACTGATTTTACAAAAAAATGAACGTTTTTAAAAAACTTGTTGTATTTTTATACACACATTGTTATAATAATGCATACAAAATAATAGGAGCTGGTTAGTAATGAATGTGGCGATTGTCGGTGCGAATGGATATAGTGGTGTGGAGCTAATTCGACTATTACATCACCATCCTTATATAAATATGGAAAAGATCATTTCACATTCCACCCAAGGAAAAAATATTTTAGAACTATATCCGCATTTGACGAATGTGAATGAGATGACACTAGATAAAATGGACGTTGATCAGCTTAATACGATTGACTTCCTGTTTCTTGCTACTCCATCTGGTGTGGCAAAAGACATTGTCCCCGAGTTACTAAACAAAGGAATTCGATGTATTGATCTATCAGGTGATTTACGGCTAAAAGATGCAGAAGATTACGAAAAGTGGTATAAGAAAAACGCTGCAAAACAAGAAGTTTTACAGAAGGCAGTGTATGGTCTGTCAGAGTTTTATCGAGAAGAAATAAAACAGGCGACTTTAATTGCAAATCCTGGCTGCTTTCCTACAGCAACCTTGCTCGGGTTAATTCCAGCTCTAAAAACGAAAATGATTCATCCGCATACTATTCATATTGATGCGAAAACAGGAGTGAGCGGGGCTGGGCGAAATGCAAGCTTAGAAAATATATTTACGGAGGTAAATGAAAATATCCGTGCTTATAAAGTAGGGGAACATCAACATATTCCGGAAATTGAACAAGGAATCCGTGATTTGAGTGATGAACAGGCACCAATCACATTTATCACACATTTGTTGCCTATCAATAGAGGGATTATGTGTACGATGGTTGCGGAACTAGCAACAAAAACTACAACAGAAGAAGTTCATGAAATGTATAAAGAAACATATGAAAAGGATCGATTTGTACGAATTCGTCCAATCGGTGAATATCCATCAACAAAAGAAGTAACAGGAAGTAATTATTGCGATATCGGTGTAATGGTTGATGCGCGAACAAATAAACTTATCATCATATCAGTCATTGATAATTTAGTAAAAGGTGCGGCAGGTCAAGCGATACAAAATATGAATATTATGAACGGTTGGGATGAATCCACTGGTTTAGAACAAATACCACTTTATCCATAATGGAGGTAACGAAATGGCAACAGAAAAAATTGGGTTATTGAAAAAGATAGAAAAGATTGAAGGAGATATTACAACGCCTAAAGGTTTTTATGCGGGTGGTCTCCATTGTGGCGTAAAAAGAAAAAGACTAGATCTAGGGTGGATCTACTCGGATGTGCCAGCAAATGCAGCAGCTGTATATACAACAAATTTATTTCAAGCGGCACCCATTCTTGTAACGAAAGAAAGTATTCAAGTAAGTAAAAGCATTCAAGGAGTGATCGTTAATTCAGGTAATGCGAATGCTTGTACAGGAGAGGAAGGCTATAAAAACGCGCTTCAAATGCGTGCAGCTTTTGCAAAAAAAGTACATGTACCAGAAGAATTCATTGCAGTTAGTTCTACTGGTGTGATTGGTGAACAGTTGCCGATGGAAAAAATTATTACGGGGATCGAATGTATTGGAAATAAAAAGGAATCGTCAGCAGCAAATTTTGAAAAGGCCATTTTAACAACGGATACAGTGCAAAAACGGTGCTGTGTTCAGCTTGATATTGGTGGAAAAAAAGTAACAATCGCTGGAGCCGCCAAAGGTTCTGGGATGATTGAACCGAATATGGCAACAATGCTTGCATTTATAACAACCGATGCACAAGTTGAACAGGAAGCATTGCAGACAGCGTTAAAAACCGTTACAGACCAAACATTTAATATGATTACCATTGATGGGGATTCCAGTACAAATGATATGGTACTTCTCCTTGCAAATGGTCTTGCGGGTAATGATGAACTAACCGAAAAGCATCCCGATTGGTACCATTTTCTTCAAGGCTTAAAAACCGTATGTCAAACGCTAGCTATGCAAATTGCCAGTGATGGAGAAGGTGCAACGAAACTAGTCGAGGCATGTGTTACGGGTGCAGCTAGTGAAGACGATGCAAAAAAAATCACCAAAGCAATTATCGGATCCAATCTTGTGAAAACGGCTGTTTTTGGCACAGACCCGAATTGGGGGAGAATTATTGCAGCAATCGGGTATAGTGGGGCGAAACTTTCAAATTACGACATTCATATTTTCATAGGTCCGTTTCAAGTTTTACAAAATGGTAGCCCAATCTTATTTGATGAAGAACAGGCAAAAATTTATCTACAGGAAAATGATAACGTTCAAATTTTCGTTCAATTACAAGAGGGAAATGGATCAGCAATAGGTTGGGGATGTGACCTAACATATGATTATGTAAAAATTAATGCATCCTATCGAACTTAAGTGGGGGTATAAGAATGAGTTATTTTATCATTAAATGTGGCGGAAGTGTATTAGATCAAATGCATCCAAGTTTTTTTGAAAATATTGTCCTCATGTTAAAAGGACATCATATAAAGCCAGTTATCGTTCATGGTGGAGGCCCAGAAATATCCTCGATGTTAAGTAAATTAAATATTGAATCTCAGTTCGTTGAAGGGATGCGGGTGACAACAAACCACGTGTTAGATGTTGTAGAAATGACTTTATCCGGATCGATGAATAAGTCGATTGTCCGAAAAATAATGGAATGTGGTGGATGCGCAATAGGAATAAGTGGTGTCGATGGTATGCTTCTACAGGCAAAACCAATTGAACAGGGTAGTGAACTTGGATATGTTGGGAAAGTTCATGCGGTAAATGAAAAAATAATTGAAAGTTTAGTAGAGGAAAGTTTCATCCCCGTTATTTCGCCAGTTGGGATTGATGAAGACAGTCAACGTTGGAATGTCAATGCAGACTTAGCTGCTGCGGCAATTGCGAAGGCGTTACATGCACCGCTATGTTTAGTGACGAATGTTCCAGGGATTATGAAGGATGGCTCTGTTCTTCCAAAATTAACGCAACTCGATATTGATCGGTTGTTAGACGACCAAATCATCACAGGTGGGATGATCCCGAAAGTAAAAGCAGTAAAAGAATGTTTACAGGAAGGGATATCGGAAGTTGTTATTTTAAATGGGACAGAAGAGAATGCATTAATCCGGTTAATGAATGGAGAAGAAATCGGCACGTCCATTTCTTTAGAACCAAGTTTTTCAAAGTAATTGATCTTGTAAATAAGAGGGTGACAACGTGCAGTCGAAAATAGAGTCCGCAATAATGAATACGTATAACCGTTATCCTGTTACGATTGTTTCAGGAAAAGGTTGTTACGTTTGGGATGATCAAAACAATAAGTATTTAGATTTTACATCAGGAATTGCCACTTGTAATTTAGGCCACGCACCTGATGGAGTAAAACAAGCACTCGTAAAACAACTGGATGAGATTTGGCATTGTAGCAATCTATTCCATATCCCGAACCAAAATACATTAGGAAAGCTACTTGTTGAACATAGTTGTTTCGATAAAGTATTTTTCTGCAATAGTGGAGCAGAGGCAAATGAGGCAGCGATAAAGTTAGCAAGAAAATATGCTTACGATCATCAAAAGTCTAAGGACATAATTACATTTACGCAATCTTTTCACGGACGCACAATGGCTACGTTAACTGCGACAGGGCAAACAAAAATCCAAACGGGTTTTAGTCCCTTAATTCCAGGGTTTTCTTACTTATCGTTCAATGATTTCACAGCGTTAAATCAAATAAAGGAACTTAAACCAGCAGCAGTTTTATTAGAGATCGTGCAAGGAGAAGGCGGTGTGATTCCAGCTAATCCAGTGTGGCTGAAGGAGCTGGCAAAAATATGTAAAACAGAACATATTTTACTAATCGTTGATGAAATCCAAACTGGGATAGGTCGAACAGGAAAACTATTTGCCTATGAACATTACGGAATCGAACCGGATATTATGACGCTAGCAAAAGGATTAGGCTCTGGTTTTCCAATCGGTGCGATGTTAGCAAAAAAGGAAGTAGCCGCTCGTTTCCAACCAGGAAGTCATGGTAGTACGTTTGGTGGGAATCCTTTAGCAACAGCAGCTGGAATTGCGACAATGAATCAAATCATTCAAACCGATATTTTATCATCAGCAAAGGAACAAATGGACCAATTAAAGGAAAAATTACTCGAATTAAAAATGCGACATACGGTCATAAAAGAGGTTAGAGGACTTGGTTTTTTACTTGGTGTCGAAATAGATGGTGAGGCAAATAAAATCGTCCAACTTGCGATAGAGGAGAAGTTACTTGTTTTAACAGCAGGACCTCACGTTGTACGGATTTTGCCACCACTTACGGTAACAAGTGATGATATGAAGTTATTCATCGAACGATTTGACAAAGTTCTAGAGAAGATGGAATAAATGAAATCCTTATAAATTTGGGTTCGTTTGTGGATGAAGGAAATGGGGGAAATGAAGTGACGACAGGATATGTCATATTAGAAACCGGTGAAGTCTTTCCCGGTGAATTAGTAGGAGAACGACAGGGACAATCAGGGGAAATTGTTTTCAATACAAGCATGATTGGCTTGCAAGAAATATTGTCTGACCCAACTTATGCGGGTCAAATTGTCGTTTTTTCCTATCCACTCATCGGAAAGGAACGGATAGACAACGTTTTCGAGGAGGATAAACCTTGCTATATACGTGGAATCGTTGTAAGTGAAAGTTGTATCCATGATGGGGAATCGGATTCCTTACAAACCTTTTTACTAAAAAATGGTATTCCGTGTTTAACAAATGTCGATACGCGCGAACTTGTGAAGACCATTCGAAAGCGAGGAACGGTAGGCGCAGTGATTTCAAATACACCTGATACGAAGCCGACACCGACTAAGGGAGAAAACTTCATCCAAATGGTCTCAACGAAATCAGTCCGTTTTTATGCAGGGAAAGGTCCCCATGTCGTTCTCGTAGACTTTGGCTATAAAAAATCAATCTTTCGTAGTCTCTTAAAAATCGGATGTAAAGTAACGGTTGTGCCATTCGACCACCCATTAGAAGAAATACAATTATTGCAATCGGATGGAATCGTATTAAGTAATGGTCCAAGTAACCCAACGATTTTAACGAGTCAACTGCAAAAGATTAAAACTTTATCCCAACTGTATCCAACACTAGGAATTGGGCTCGGTCATCAATTAATTGCGCTCGCCTATGGAGCAAAAGTCGAAAAATTACAATACGGACATCGGGGGACAAATCATCCCGTAAAGGACTTACGAACGGGTAAAGTGTTCATCACATCACAAAACCATAGCTATATGGTGAGTGAACATACGATTGACTTTAATCAATTCGAAGTGACATTCCAACATGTAAACGATCAAACGGTTGAAGGGATAAAACATAAAACATTACCGATTCAAACGGTGCAGTTTCATCCGGAAATGGAGCCTGGTTCAAAAGATACACAATTTATTTTCCATCAATTTTTTGAAACAATCGATTGTATAGGGGTAGTGAACAATGCCATTAAATAAAGAGATCAAAAAAGTATTAATTATCGGTTCTGGTCCAATTGTCATTGGTCAGGCAGCTGAATTCGACTACGCAGGAACACAAGGTTGTCTTGCGTTGAAAGAAGAAGGAATTGAAGTCATATTACTTAACAACAATCCTGCAACGATTATGACAGATCAACAAATAGTTGATCGTATTTATATTGAACCGATGACGATTGAAGTGATTGAGGAAATAATTAAGTACGAACAACCCGATGGAATGATTGGAACGCTTGGAGGGCAAACGGGACTTAATTTAACCGTACAGATCGCTCAATCTCATATTCTCGAAACATATGGGGTCAGGCTTCTCGGTACGCCTGTGGAATCCATTCAAAACGGTGAAGACCGAGAAAAATTTCGGGAGTTGATGATCCAAATTGATGAGCCCATACCTGAATCAAAAATTGTCCGTACGATTGAAGAAGGCGTCAATTTTGTCCAACAAATTGGCTTTCCTGTTATCATTCGACCTGCGTACACGTTAGGTGGTGAAGGAGGCGGCTTTGCTTACAATGAAGAGGAATTCTATCAACTTCTGAAAAAGGGATTACTTCTAAGTCCCATTCATCAAGTGTTAGTTGAACAAAGTATTAAAGGTTGGAAAGAGATTGAGTTTGAAGTTGTCCGTGATGCGAATGATACTTGCATGATTATTTGCAATATGGAAAATATCGATCCAGTCGGTGTCCATACGGGTGATTCCATTGTTGTCGCTCCGAGCCAAACGTTAACACATGAACAGTACCACTTATTAAGAAATGCCTCGTTAAAGGTGATTCGCGCATTAGGTGTGATTGGTGGTTGTAATATTCAATTTGCAATGAATCCACATACAAATGAATACTGCATTATTGAAGTAAATCCGCGGCTTAGTCGTTCGAGTGCTTTAGCTTCAAAAGCAACGGGTTATCCAATTGCACGGATTGCCGCAAAATGTGCACTCGGGTATCATCTTGATGAAATCTTTAATCCTGTAACGGGGAATACGTACGCGGCATTTGAACCCGTTCTTGATTATGTTGTGCTAAAATTACCACGCTTTCCTTTTGATAAATTTAAAGAGGCGAATCGAGCGCTCGGTACTGAAATGCAAGCAACTGGAGAAGTAATGGCCATTGACCGGACATTTGAAGGAGCGTTAAATAAAGCAATTCGTTCCTTGGAATATAAAGTATCGGGATTGTATCATCCTGAAGTAAGTCGTTATACGAATGAACAATTGATTTCAGCAATGATTGAAGCAAATGATCTCCGGTTATTTGTTCTTGCAGAAGCGTTTCGAAAAGGGATAGGAATTGATAAGATTCATCAGCTTACAGATATTGATCCATGGTTTTTAACAAAAATTAAAGGGCTCGTTGATTTTGAACGTGAATGTAGGGCATATTCATTAGAAACTTTACCCAGACAATTATTAGAAAAAGCAAAGAAACTTAATTTTAGTGATAAATATATAGCTAGCTTACTTCATTGTACCGAACAACAAATTCGTCACCAGCGAATGGAAGCCAGACTTGTTCCTTCCTATAAATTAGTTGATACATGTGCGGCAGAGTTTGACTCGGTAACTCCCTACTATTATTCCACATGGCATGGTGTTGATGAAGTAGAGGTTTCTAATCGTAAAAAGGTTTTGATTATTGGTTCGGGACCGATACGAATTGGGCAAGGAATTGAATTTGACTATACATGTGTTCATGCTGTTATGGCACTGAAACAACTCGGCTATGAGACAATCGTTGTGAACAATAACCCTGAAACGGTTAGTACCGACTATTCAATTTCAGATAAATTATATTTTGAACCAATTACGACGGAAGACTTACTTCATATTATTGAAAAGGAAAATGTAGAAGGCGTATTTGTTCAATTTGGTGGGCAAACGGCAATTAACTTAGCAGCGGAACTTGAACAAGAAGGTGTACGTATTTTTGGTCCATCGATAGACACGATTGATTTATTAGAGGATCGAAAACAATTTTACCATTTACTTGATGAGCTTGACATTCCTCATATAAAAGGAGAAATTACGCATTCTGTTGATGAATTAAAAGAAGCGGTACAAAAATTACACTATCCTGTGCTCGTGCGTCCATCGTATGTCATTGGCGGACAGTCGATGGAGATTATTTATAATGATGAGGAACTAAGTAATTATATAGGTACATTACGATTTACAGAGAAAAGAAGTTGGCCACTTTTAATTGATAAGTATATCCCAGGAAGAGAATGTGAACTTGATTGTGTAAGTGATGGAGAAGATGTTTTTATCGCTGGAATCTTTGAACATATTGAACGGGCTGGCGTTCATTCAGGTGATAGTATGACCGTTTATCCATCCATTCACCTGTCAAAAGAGGAAAAGACAACCTTAATTGATTATACAAGGAAGATTTGTGTAGGAGCAGGGATTGTCGGTGTTCTGAATATCCAATTTGTTATTGATAACGATACAATCTATTGCCTTGAAGTGAATCCGCGTGCTTCTCGCACAATTCCAATTTTAAGTAAAGTAACTGGAATTCCGATTATCGAAATGGGAATTCGTGCACAAATTGGTGAACGATTGGAGAAAACAGGTTTAGCAAAAGAAGTACCGTTTTATTCTGTAAAGATGCCGGTATTTTCTTTTACGAAATTAAAAAATGTTGATCCCGTTATGGGACCGGAAATGAAGTCC
Source organism: Bacillus andreraoultii (assembly GCF_001244735.1). GTDB lineage: Bacteria > Bacillota > Bacilli > Bacillales > Caldibacillaceae > Caldifermentibacillus > Caldifermentibacillus andreraoultii. The sequence goes on along the minus strand of NZ_LN868936.1, from coordinate 139,843 downwards.
ACAGGTGAAATACTCGGAATCGGAAAGACATATGAAGAAGCTTTAGGAAAAGTATTAGGAACTCGCGTAAATAAAGAAAGTGATGCGATCAATCTCTTTTGCGCTGTTGCTGACCGAGATAAGGAACAGCTCGTGGCAACTTTAGAGAAATTTAAAAAGAAAAACATCCATTTCTTTGCGACAGAGAACACAGCGAAAGTACTAATGGAACTCGGATATCATGTAAAAATAATAAAGAAAGATCGAACGAGTTTAGAAGATTTGTTTAAACATACTCAATTTCATGGAGCGTTAATTTTACCAACAAAGGCGGGGGTAAAAGCGTCCATTGGAAAATTGTTACGGGAGCTGTCAATCCGTTACCGAGTACCTTTATATACGTCGATGGATACTTTCCATGTTGCATTCGAAGTCCATTTTTCAAAGATAGAAGAACAGGTGAAATCAATTAACGATTATCTCATGCAAATCACATGAAGGAGTTGGAACGAGTGATAAATATACAAGAAAAGCAAATAAAAAGTGACTTTTTAACACTTAGTGATTTTTCCAGTGAGGAGATTTTTTATTTACTGGAGGAAGCAGTATATTTAAAAAAGCTACAAAAGAATCGTATAGCACATCCGTTTTTACAAGGGAAAGTTCTCGGTATGATTTTTGAAAAGTCATCAACGAGAACGAGGGTATCGTTTGAAGTTGGTATGTATCAACTTGGGGGTCAGGCACTTTATTTACATGCGAACGATTTACAACTAGGCAGGGGGGAAACGATTCATGATACAGCAAAAGTGTTGTCTCGTTATCTTGATGGGATAATGATTCGTACATTTGAGCATGAAAAAGTTGTCGAACTAGCCGAATACGCATCGATTCCAGTAATCAATGGACTAACCGACTTACATCATCCTGCACAAGTACTTGCCGATTTACTAACGATTTATGAACATAAAGGGAAATTGCAAGGGTTAAAAATGTGTTATGTCGGGGATGGGAACAACAATGTCTGTCACTCTTTACTAGAAGGCGCCGCAAAAGTAGGAATGAATATTTCTGTAGCGAGTCCAGCGACTCATCAGCCAGATGAAAAGGTTGTAAAAACTGCATTAAATATTGCGAATGAAACAGGGTCTATCATTCATATCGGTGAAGATCCATTTGAAATGATTCAAGATGCAGATGTTGTTGTAACAGATGTTTTCGTTAGTATGGGGCAAGAAAAGGAAGCAGAAGAAAAACGACAAAAGTTTACGAGTTACCAAGTGAATGAATCCCTATGTAAATATGCAAAAAGTGATTATATCTTTTTACACTGTCTACCCGCCCACCGAGGGGAAGAAGTGAGTGCTGAGATTATTGATGGACCCCATTCCGTTGTGTTTGATGAAGCGGAAAATCGCCTTCACGCACAAAAGTCAATTTTAAAAAATTTACTATAGCAATTTATTTAAATTTAATGTAAAATGTATAAAAATACAGTTAGACTAAATTTTATACAAAAGGGAGATATGGTTAGATGGAAAAACAAAAAATTGTTCTAGCCTATTCAGGTGGATTAGATACATCTGTTTCAATTAAATGGTTACAAGAAAAATACGACTATGATGTGATTGCACTCGGTATTGATGTTGGGGAAGGGAAAGACTTAAATTATATTAAGGAAAAGGCGCTCAAGGTCGGGGCAATAAAAGCAATTACGATTGATGCGAAAGACTTACTTGCAGAAGAATATATTTTACCAAGTTTAAAAGCAAATGCACTATATGAAGGGAAATATCCATTATCATCGGCATTAAGCCGCCCATTAATTTCAAAATTACTTGTCGAAGTGGCTGAACAAGAAGGAGCAGTTGCGGTCGCACACGGTTGTACCGGGAAGGGAAATGACCAAGTACGCTTTGAAGTATCCATTCAAGCATTAAATCCTTCTTTATCTGTTGAGGCACCCGTTCGTGAATGGGGGATGACACGGGATGAAGAAATTGCTTATGCAGAAAAACACGGTATTCCAATTCCAGTAGATTTAGATAATCCTTTTTCGATTGATGCAAACATTTGGGGACGTGCTTGTGAAGCAGGGGTATTAGAGAATCCTTGGAACGAGGCACCAGAAGAAGCATTTGAATGGACGACACCAATTGAGAAAACGCCGGATGAACCTGAATATGTCGAAATCACATTTGAACAAGGGGTTCCAGTTGCTTTAAATGGTGAAAAAATAAAACTGGCCAAACTGATTGAAAAATTGAATGAAGTGGCAGGAAAACATGGCGTCGGCCGGATTGATCATATTGAAAATCGACTTGTTGGCATTAAATCACGGGAAGTGTACGAAAACCCAGCTGCTCTCGTTTTAATTAATGCCCATAAAGAAATGGAATTTTTAACATTGCCACGGGAAGTAACTCAGTTTAAAGCTCAAGTTGAAGTCCAATACGCAAAAATGATATATGAAGGACTATGGTATTCCCCATTACGTCCAGCAATTGATGCATTTATTGAAGAAACACAAAAAAGTGTCACTGGGACCGTAAAAGTAAAACTATTTAAAGGCAATCACGTTGTCGTTCGTCGGCAATCACCCGTCAGCTTATATAATGAAGAACTTGCAACATACTCCACTGGTGATTTATTCGATCATCATGCAGCAGTTGGATTTATTAAACTATGGGGATTACCAACAAAAGTATATTCAGAGATTCATACGAAAGGTAAAGTATTGAAATAAGGGTTTTGTAAAGGTGAAAAGATGTACGTGGAAGAGTGGGTAGTGTTACAGAAAAAAGTGTTGAGGTTGAGTTCGTAATGGCCTTCGTATTGCTTAGAGGTGATTCTTAGGTGCTTGAATTTCACAAGGCCCTCGTGTCAATTAGAGGTGATTCTCAGGTGCATTTTCTGTTTCTTGTTGAATGTTAAGGCCGTCGTGACGATTAAAGGAGATTCTCAATCTGGTGAATATATTGTACCTAATGAATTAGAGGCCCTCGTGTCAATCATGAGGGCTCAAGGTTTTATGTTGGTTACTGGAAGAATTTTTGGGAACTATTCGCTTTGAAGTCGAAATTCGGATGAAGTGTCTAATAGAGGCGGCCTCAAGGACAAAACGAGCGTGAAACCAAGCAGAAATGTCCTAGACAAGGGTTCTCAAGGACAAAACGGGCGTGAAAACAGTCAGAAATGTCCTAGACAAGGATTCTCAAGGACAAAACGGGCGTGAAACCAAGCAGAAATGTCTTAGAAGGAGGACCTTAAGAACAAAATAAGCCAATCAAAACAGACAAACTTAAATAGGCTCAATCGCAAAGCCAAAACACCAGTAAAAATGACAAATATAGAATAGTTATAACTTGGAGGTTAAAAGATGAGTAAACTATGGGGCGGTCGTTTTACGAAAGAAACAAACCAACTAGTTGAGGAATTTACTGCATCCATCCAGTTTGATCAAAAACTAGCGCTAGAAGACATTAAAGGAAGCATTGCCCATGTTGAAATGCTGGCATCCTGTGGCATTATTCCAACTGAAGATGCAAAGCAAATAAAAGCAGGTCTGAAGAAAATCCAAGAAAAAGTATTGAACAATGAAGTGACATTTTCGGTTGAAGACGAAGATATTCATATGAATATTGAGCGAATGTTGATTGAAGAAATTGGTCCAGTCGGTGGTAAACTGCATACGGGTCGGAGTCGGAATGACCAAGTTGCGACAGATATGCACTTATATTTACGATATCAAACCATTGAAATTATCAAGTTATTAGAAAAAGTGCAAGAAGCCATTCTTATTCAAGCGAATGAACATATCGAAACCATTTTACCTGGATATACTCATTTGCAACGGGCTCAGCCAATCAGTTTCGCTCATCATTTATTAGCGTATTTTTGGATGTTTGAAAGAGATAAAGAGCGGTTAGAAGATAGTTTGAAACGGGTGAACTGGTCTCCGTTAGGTGCAGGGGCGCTAGCGGGTACAACTTTTCCAATTGATCGCCATCAATCTGCCAAACGATTAAAATTTGATATGGTGTATCCAAATAGCTTAGACGCGGTAAGTGATCGAGATTTTATTTTAGAGTTTCTTTCCGCTGCCTCCATTTTAATGATGCACATCTCTCGGTTGTCCGAGGAGTTTGTTCTATGGATGAGTCAAGAATTTCAATTTATTGAACTAGATGATTCTTTTTGTACGGGTTCTAGTATTATGCCACAAAAGAAAAATCCAGATGTTCCCGAATTGCTCCGGGGTAAAACAGGTCGGGTATACGGAAATCTATTTAGCTTATTAACAACATTAAAAGGGTTGCCACTTGCCTACAATAAAGACTTACAAGAAGATAAAGAGGGAATGTTTGATACGGTTGAAACGTTAATCGATTCCCTACAATTATTGGCGCCAATGATTCAAACGATGACTGTAAAGACGGAAAATATGCTTCAAGCGGTAAGTCAAGATTATTCCAACGCAACAGATCTTGCTGACTACTTGGCAAATAAAGGAGTTCCATTTCGCAAAGCCCATGAAATTATTGGCCAAATCGTCCTGTATGCAATCCAAAACAATAAGTATTTACTCGATTTAAGTTTAGATGAATACAAGAAGTTTAGTCATTCGTTTGAAGAAGATATTTTTACAGTGTTACAACCGAAACATGTTGTCGCAGCTCGAAATAGTTATGGTGGTACAGGGTTCGAACAAGTAAAAGTACAGCTAAAATTAGCAGAGGAAAAACTAGGTATATAGTGAATAAAAAATCTTTGCAAAAAAGCACTGTTAGAATCTTTCTAATGGTGCTTTTTTCATCATTACCCATGGGGACACAGCGACTTTAGTAGTGAGTCCGTTAACACACTGGATGTTCGTACAACTTTACATAGACATTCTCGCTAACAAAGTGAATAATGTGGAAAATAATGACACAACATATAGCTAATCAAGAATGAATGGAGATGTTGTGCATGTTTTCAATTTTACCTCTACTTTCAACCGTTTTTCTCACAAGCTCACTCATGTTCGTAAATGCCCCCGCTGATTCCGAGCAAACTCAAGTGGAAACAGAAGCGGTTAATAAGGATGAACAGGTGCAAATGCCAGACAACAAAGAGGGAACAAAGCAGGTGAATTGCCAAACAGAGAATAAGGAAGAGTCGAAGGATTTTCAAGCTTGGCAGGAAACGAAAACAGGACCTCGAGACAATACCAATGGTACAAGCTCCCAAACAGTTTCAAAGGATACTCAAGCCCGAAAAGAAACAAAAGAAGAACCTCGAGACAATAAGACAAGCCCTCAAATAAATAAGAAAAGTATTAATCATAAGGAAATGAGGAAATTAAGCCTTTGGAAAACAATTCCTGCAAAAGGTGAAGTAGGGCCAAATGAAGAAGTTCAAAATGAAGAGCCACAAGTAAATCAAAATATTCAATTAACGAAAGAACAGATTCAAGAATTAGAAAAGATGAATGTAGAAATCTTGAAGAAACGGAAAAAGTTAATAGACAAATATGTGGAATTTGGCGTTTTTTCAAAGGATAAGGGTGAAAAAATTAAATCCCATATTGATCAGCGATATCAAAAAATGAAAGAAGCAAATTTTCTACCAAGACATCCCCATGAAGATAGAAATTAGAACTAACCTTTTTTGATTCATTCATCAAAACATACTCGGGCAACAAGTAGTAAAAACTTGTTGCCCTCACTCTATTATCGAGATAAACTATATCAGGAAAGAGTTTACAGGGGGATATAAAAGAACATCGTCATTTTTTTATTGAGAGGGGCAAAAAATATGGAAGATAAAATGTTTACAGAAGATCCTCGGTTTAAAGTAGCAAAAAAGGAAGCATTCATTGGTGTTGGACTCGTACTGATTAATTTCTTATGGTGGTTCGGTTTTGCTTATGGATTGTCAACAACTTCTCCAGAAAATTATACATATGTATTTGGCTTTCCAGCTTGGTTTTTTTACAGTTGTATTGGTGGTTTAGTTTTAATGTCCGTACTAATTGTCTTTGTTGTTAAAGTATTTTTCAAAGAGGTCCCCTTTGATGAAGAACATGAGAATGAAGCTTAAATTGATGACTTAAAAAAGGTAGGGGGCAGTTCAATGAGTTGGGGAATTATCTTGCCATTATTATTTTTCTTATTTGTCATTTTTTCTGTTGGTCTTTGGACAAATAAACATGTAAGTCAATCCGACTCCTTCTTGCATGAGTATTTTCTAGGAAGCCGGAATATGGGCGGTTTTATTTTAGCGATGACGATGATGGCGACATACGGGAGTGCGAGTAGCTTTATCGGTGGTCCTGGTGTTGCCTATTCAAAAGGACTGGGCTGGGTGCTCTTATCTATGGCACAATTGCCAGCAGGATATTTTGTTCTGATGGTTCTTGGAAAAAAATTTGCTATCGTTGCCCGAAAGTATGGTTCGATTACGTTAATTGATTTTTTAAAGAGTCGGTATAAAAGTGAAATCGTTGGACTACTTGCGGCATTTAGCATCATTATCTTTTTATTTTCATCGATGGCTGCACAATGGGTTGGTGGTGCGAGATTAATTGAATCATTATTAGGGATTCCATACACAATCGCCCTTATTATTTTTGCACTATCGGTCATGATTTATGTAGTTGTCGGTGGTTTTCGCGCAGTTGCCTTAACGGATACAATCCTAGGAGCCGTTATGTTTTTCGGAACACTCATTCTCCTTGTTGCAACCATTATTGCCGGTGGTGGGGTAACGAGTATTATGGAGAAACTCGTTGCGATCGATCCGGGATTAATTAGTCCATTCGGAGCGGAAGGGGATTTAAGTCCACTCTATGTATCTTCTTATTGGATTCTAGTTGGTGTGGGCGTTGTCGGTTTACCACAAATCGCAGTTCGCGCGATGTCCTATAAAAATGCGAAGGCAATGCATCAGGCGATTATTATTAGTACAGTGTTTGTTGGGATTATTATGCTCGGTATGCATTTAATTGGCGTCTTTGCCCGGGCGATTAATCCAGATATAGCAGTTGGCGATACCGTTATGCCGACCATTGCAATGGATGTACTTCCGCCTGTTCTTGCCGGAGTCGTTCTTGCCGCACCAATGGCAGCAATTATGTCAACGGTAAATGCATTACTCATCATGGTTAGTTCAGCTGTTGTTAAAGATATTTATTTAAGCTATGTGAATCGGGATGCAGAAGATCAAGCAATTCGCAAAATAAGTTATACCGTGACAGCAGTACTCGGAATGATTGTATTTTTTATGGCCTTATCACCACCTGATTTTCTTATTTGGCTAAATTTGTTTTCGTTTGGTGGTTTGGAAGCGGCATTCATTTGGCCGGTCGTTTTAGGACTGTACTGGAAAAAGGGAAACAAACATGGGGCAATCTGGTCAATGGTGGTCGGCGTTCTTTCATATATTTTACTCCACACGTATTATCCAAATGCGTTTGGCATGCATACCGTTGTTCTTCCTGTCTTATTTTCATTCATAACATTTGTGATCGTTAGTATCGTTACTTATAAAGATAATAAAAATACGATAGGTGCAAGTGTATAATATTAAATAGAAAAACCAGGCAACGTACATCGCCTGGTTTTTTAAACACTATTCTTCAATTTCTTCCCCGATGATTCGCACTTCACGTTCGAGTGCAACACCAAATTTTTCTTTTACCGTTTTTTGAACATGTTGAATGAGTGAAATGTATTCGGTAGCTGAAGCATTATCTACATTCACAATAAAGCCAGCATGCTTTTTCGACACTTCCGCACCACCGATTCGCGTACCTTGCAAATCACTATCTTGAATTAGCTTTCCAGCAAAATAACCGGGTGGTCGTTTGAAAACACTGCCACAGGATGGATACTCTAACGGTTGTTTGGATTCTCTTTTAAACGTTAAATCGTCCATAATCGCTTTAATCTCATCATAGTTTCCTTCTTTTAATTGGAAAGTCGCTGAGAGGACAATATCTCCATTTTCACTTATATTGCTATGGCGATAAGCGAGATCTAAATCTTTGGCTTCACGTTTCACGAGGTCACCATGTTTATCAACAACGAGAATGCTTTCCAGAACATCTTTTATTTCCCCACCATAGGCACCTGCATTCATAAATACAGCGCCACCTACCGTTCCAGGAATCCCGCAAGCAAACTCAAGTCCCGAAAGCTTTGCAGCGAGCGCCTTTCTAGAAGTTTCGATAATAGCGGCACCACTTTCAGCAACTACCCTCGTGCCGTCCGTAGTAATTTTATTTAAGTTAGCTAGCGACAAGACAACACCGCGTATACCGCCATCGCGAACGATTAAGTTTGACCCATTACCAATTAACGTTAAAGGAATCCTTTGTTCATGACAGAGTTTGACAACTTTCTGTACATCTTCATAACGATTAGGGGTAACGAAGAAGTCAGCCTTTCCACCTAACTTTGTATACGTATGTTTTTTTAAGTATTCATCACGCGCAATATGTTTTTCATCAAGAATCGTTAGTAAATGATTATAAATCACAGCATTTTCCATTTCGGTCATTCCTTTTTAAGGTAAGTAAAAAAACAGAAATAGTCCTGTGTAGACACAGGGCCACCCTTATCTATATTACGTTGAAAATTAGGTTTTCGCAATAGTGATTAAGTTCCAGTCGGGCGATTCCCTGTATATCCTATTTTGTTTACAAAGGAAAGGTGCAAGGAAAATGAATCTTCATTCGTCTACAAAATACTTTCTTATTTAGTACGCGCAACTTATCTACATTAAAGACTGGTAACTTATAAGTATTATTTCTATTATTAATAGAACAATTTATTGACTTATACGTACATCTATATTAAAATACAATTATATTAAATGTAAGCGTTTCAATTAAATGGAGGTGCATATAACATGCCGAAATATACGATTGGAGTAGACTTTGGTTCATTATCGGCTAGAGCGGTATTAGTAGATTTATCAAATGGAAGCGTAATTACTTCAGCGGTTAAAGATTATCCGGATGCTGTGATTGATGATTATCTTCCGAATACAAATATTGCTTTAGAGAATGATTGGGCGCTTCAAAACGCTAATGATTATGTGGAGTGTTTTATAGACACCGTAAAAAGGACTGTAAAAGATAGTGAAGTAAATATTGATGATATTATCGGTATTTCCATTGACTTTACTTCCTGTACGGTGTTGCCAGCAAAAGATGATGGAACACCGTTAATGAATGTACCAGAATTTAAAGATAACCCTCATGCATGGGTGAAATTATGGAAACATCACGCTGCACAACCTCATGCGGACAAGTTGAATGAAATTGCACGACGTCGTGGAGAAACTTGGTTAGATTATTATGGTGGGAAAATTTCATCAGAGTGGCTTTTTCCAAAATTAATGCAAATTGTCGAAGAAGCACCGGAAGTATATGACGCGATGGATACATTTATCGAAGCGACAGACTGGTTAACATGGCAATTAACTGGGGTAAAGGTGAAAAACTCAACAACAGCCGGTTACAAAGCAATATGGGATGCAGAAACAGGCTTTCCTAGCAAAGAGTTCTTTAAAGAGCTTCATCCAAAGTTAGAAAATGTGATAGAGGAGAAAATTGGAGTAGACTTTCAACCACCTGGTTCTAAAGCTGGGGGACTGCTTCCAGAAATGGCAGCCAAAGTAGGTTTGAACCCAGGGATTGCTGTAGCTGTCGGAAATGTAGATGCACACGTTTCAACTGCACCAACTGGTGTAATTAAACCGGGTACGATGCTAAATATTATGGGCACATCAACATGTGATATTTTACTAGGAAATAAAAAGGTACCTGTAAAAGGAATGTGTGGGGTAGTAAAAGACGGGGTTATACCTGGTTATTATGCATATGAATCAGGTCAAAACGCTGTTGGCGATATATTTGCGTGGTTCGTAAATAATGCAGTTCCAGGAGAATACTCTGAAGAAGCAAGAGAACGAGGGATTAGTATTCACCAATTATTAGAAGAAAAGGCGAGTAAATTAAATATTGGCGAAAGTGGATTAATTGCCCTTGACTGGTGGAATGGTAATCGGTCAATTTTAGTTGATACAAATTTGACAGGTCTTCTTATTGGAATGACTTTAGATACGAAGCCAGAAGAAATTTATCGTGCACTAATTGAAGCAACAGCTTTTGGTAAACGACGAATCATTGAAGAGTTTGAAGCGAATGGTATTGAAATTAACGGGTTAACAGTTTGTGGAGGTTTACCACATAAAAATCAAATGTTAAATCAAATTTATGCTGATATTACTGGAAAGGAAATTACGATATCAGAACATTTACAAACACCTGCAATTGGTGCGGCCATGTTTGCTGCCGTTGCGGCGGGTAAAGAAAATGGTGGATTTGACACGATAGAGGAAGCTTCTGAAAAAATGGCGAAACTACGTGAAGAAACAGTAAAACCGATTAGTGAAAATGTCGAGAAATATCAAGCAATCTATGAAGAATATAAAATTTTACATGATTACTTCGGCACAGGTGTAAATGATGTAATGAAACGATTAAAAGCGATTAAAAATAGTGCCTCAAAGGAATGATAAATGATGCTAGAAAAGTTAAAACTTGATGTGTATGAAGCGAATATGCTTCTCCCAAAGTACAACTTAGTCACTTTTACATGGGGAAATGTTAGTGGAATTGACAGGGAAAGTGGTTTAGTCGTCATTAAGCCGAGTGGTGTCCCGTATGAGGAACTGACCCCAGATCAAATGGTAGTCTTAGATTTAGAAGGAAATGTAGTGGAAGGTGATTTAAATCCATCTAGTGATACAGCAACACACCTCGTTCTATATAAAGAGTTTCCAAGTTTAGGAGGAATTGTCCATACCCATTCTGCATGGGCTGTTACTTTCGCTCAAGCTGGTCTTGATATTCCTGCAGCTGGTACAACGCATGCAGACACATTTTATGGACCTGTCCCAGTAACACGTCCGATGAAGGAAGAGGAAGTTGTTGTTGATTATGAAAAACAAACAGGTGATGTCATCGTTGAAACTTTCCGTTCTCGTCATATTGATCCCAATCAAGTTCCGGCCGTTTTAGTCAATGACCATGGACCTTTTACATGGGGGAAATCAGCCCATGATGCCGTGCACAATTCTGTTGTTCTAGAAGAGGTTGCGAAAATGACATACCGTACATTACAACTAAATCCACATAAAATTGACATGGATCAATATTTATTAGACAAACATTATTTAAGAAAACATGGAAAAAATGCGTACTACGGACAAAAATAAATGACAAAATTACTCAGGCAGGAGGCTTTCCAATGTTAAAAATAAAAGATTACGAGTTTTGGTTTGTTGTAGGAAGTCAACATTTATATGGAGAAGAAGCATTACAATCGGTAAAAGAGGATACAGAAGAAATTATTGCTGAATTAAATAAAAACGGTAACCTTCCATATCCAATCGTTTTTAAAACAGTGGCTACAACGGCTGATAGTATTACACAAGTAATGAAAGAAGTAAACTATAATGACAATGTAGCAGGGGTTATCACATGGATGCACACGTTTTCTCCTGCTAAAAACTGGATACGTGGTACAAAATTATTACAAAAACCATTACTTCACCTCGCAACACAATATTTAAATACAATTCCTTGGAAAACAATTGATATGGACTACATGAACTTGCATCAAAGCGCCCATGGGGACCGAGAATACGGCTATATTAATGCCCGTTTGAATAAAAATAATAAAGTGGTCGTTGGGCATTGGAAAGATGAAGAAGTCCAAGAAAAAATATGTAAATGGATGGATGTAGCTGTTGCTTATAATGAAAGTTTCAATATAAAAGTCGCTCGCTTTGGTGACAATATGAGAAACGTTGCTGTAACGGATGGGGATAAGATTGAAGCACAAATCCAGTTTGGTTGGACTGTTGACTACTATGGTATCGGTGACTTAGTAGCAGAAATGGAGAAAGTAACTCCTGAAGAAATAGAAGAAACATATAAAGAATGCCAAGAAATGTATGAGTTTGTTATTGGTCATAATGATCCTACATTCTTTGAAGAACATGTAAAAGAACAAATAAAAATAGAAATTGCATTAAGAAGATTTTTAGAACGTGCTGGCTATACAGCATTTTCTACAAACTTTGAAGATCTTTGGGGCATGAAGCAATTACCTGGAATGGCTGTTCAACGTCTGAACGCAGAAGGTTATGGGTTCGCTGGAGAAGGAGATTGGAAAACAGCGGCTCTCACTCGATTACTTAAAATCATGGCACATAATGAAAGAACAGGTTTTATGGAGGATTATACTTACGACTTAGTAAAAGGAAAAGAGGCCATTCTTGGTGCGCATATGTTGGAAGTTGATCCGACTTTATCAAGTACGAAAATTCGGGTAGAAGTTCATCCTCTAGGTATTGGCGATAGAGAGGACCCAGCTCGTTTAGTCTTTGATGGACTAGATGGAGAGGCTGTAAACTTGTGTATTTCCGATTTTGGTACACAATTTAAATTAGTGATGTATGAAGTTGAAGGTAAAAAGCCAGAAGAGCCGGCTCCACACCTTCCAGTTGCACGCCAAATGTGGACACCAAAATGTGGCTTTGAACACGGTGTACGTGAATGGATTAAAAATGGTGGCGGACATCACACAGTTTTATCATTTAATGTAACAGCTGAACAAATTGAAGATTTTGCAAAGATGGTCGGACTTGAAGTAGTTAATATTAAATAAATTTGGGTTTACTTACTCCGATTCGAATGATTACGGATGATTGAATCGGAGTAGGGTTATCCGCAATAACTAAGATGGAAGGTTGACAGCATTTTCGTCGGATAGATAGAAGTTTATATGATAAAGGAAATGAAGATCTATGGTAAGATATATTTGTACCTAAATCAACGATCCACATAAACGAACAGGTACCATATTTACCTTGGATTTGTTTCCATAATTAAGCCATTTTATGAAGAGGTGTACAATAATGACAAATATCGATTATTCTTCAAAAGCTTATTTAGATAAAGTAGATGCTTATTGGCGTGCAGCAAACTATATTTCAGTTGGACAACTTTACCTAAAAGATAATCCTTTATTGAAAGAACCATTAAAAGCGATGGATATAAAAGTAAAACCAATTGGACACTGGGGTACCATTGCTGGTCAAAACTTTATTTATGCACATTTAAATCGGGTTATTAATAAATATGATTTAAATATGTTTTATGTAGAAGGTCCAGGACATGGTGGACAGGTGATGGTTTCTAATTCCTACCTAGATGGCAGTTATAGTGAAATTTATCCCGAAATATCTCAAGATGTTGAAGGGATGAAAAAATTATTCAAACAATTTTCATTCCCGGGTGGAGTTGCCTCACATGCCGCTCCAGAAACACCAGGATCCATTCATGAAGGTGGAGAACTAGGTTACGCTTTATCACATGGAACAGGGGCTATTCTTGATAACCCTGATTTGATTGCAGCTGTAGTCGTTGGTGATGGAGAAGCAGAAACTGGTCCACTGGCAGCATCTTGGTTCTCAAATCGTTTTATTAACCCAATTCGTGATGGTGCGTTATTGCCAATTTTAAACTTAAATGGATTCAAAATTAGTAACCCAACAATCCTATCTCGGGTAGACAATGAAGAGTTAACGAAGTATTTTGAAGGTATGGGTTGGAAACCAATTTTTGTTGAAGGTGAAGATCCTGAAGAAATGCATGTAAAAATGGCTGCAGCATTGGATGGAGTCATTGAGAAAATTCAAGCAATCCAAAAAAATGCACGCGAAAATCGGGACCAAACTCGTCCGATATGGCCTATGATTGTCTTTCGTGCACCAAAAGGGTGGACAGGTCCAAAGGATTGGAATGGCGTACCTGTTGAAAATTCATTCCGTGCTCACCAAGTTCCTATTCCTGTTGATCAAAATCATACCGAGCACGCACCAGAGTTAGAAGCGTGGATGAAGAGCTATCGACCTGAAGAATTATTTGATGATGATGCTCATCTACTTCCTGAAATTGCGGATATGGCACCTAAAGGTGATAAACGGATGGCGATGAACCCTGTCACAAACCCTGGTAAACGGATTAGAGATCTTCGCTTACCTGATTTCCGTGAATATTCGATTGATATTCCAGTTCCTGGGCAAATTGAAAAACAAGATATGCTTATTTTAGGTGAATATTTGAAAGATGTTATTAAATTAAATAGAGAGAACCATAATTTCCGTATTTTTGGACCCGATGAAACAGCTTCTAACCGCCTAGCACCTGTTTTTGAAGAGACAAAACGTCAATGGTTAGCGGATATTGAAGAACCGAATGATGAATATTTAAAATCACATGGTCGCGTAATTGACTCTCAATTATCCGAGCACCAAGCTGAAGGTATGTTAGAAGGCTATGTATTAACTGGTCGTCATGGTATTTTTGTCAGTTATGAAGCATTTTTACGTGTCGTTGACTCCATGCTTACTCAACATTTCAAATGGCTACGGAAGGCAACTGAGCAACCATGGCGTACAAATATTCCTTCATTGAATGTTGTTGCTACATCAACCGTGTTCCAACAAGATCATAATGGATATACACACCAAGATCCGGGTTTATTAGGCCATCTTGCTGATAAAAAGCCTGAATTTATTCGTGAGTATTTACCAGCTGATGCGAATACGCTTCTTGCTGTATTCGATAAAATTTTAAATGATCGTCAAAAAATTAACTTAGTTGTATCATCAAAACATCCACGTGCACAATGGTTCACTCCTGAAGAAGCAAAAGAACTCGTGGATTATGGTTTGAAAATGATTGATTGGGCAAGTACTGACCACGGAGAAGAACCTGATGTAGTTATTGCGTCTTCCGGTACGGAACCAACAATTGAAAGCTTAGCTGCTATTTCCATTTTAAATAAAAAATTACCTAATTTAAAAGTGCGCTACATCAATGTTGTCGATATCTTGAAATTAAGAAGTCAAAACTTAGATCCTCGTGGCCTATCCCATGAAGAATTTGATATGTACTTCACGAAAGATAAACCAGTTATTTTTGCTTTCCATGGTTATGAAGGTCTAGTTAGAGACCTATTCTTTGATCGTCATAATCGTAATTTACATGTACATGGTTATCGTGAAAATGGGGATATTACAACACCGTTCGATATGCGTGTATTAAACCAAATGGATCGCTTTGACCTTGTGAAATCAGTAGTAAAGAACTTACCAAATGCTGCTAAATATGCCCATATTGTACAAGAAATGAACGGTATGATTGCAAAACATAATCAATACATTCGTGACGAAGGAAAAGATTTACCAGAAGTGGAAAATTGGAAATGGGAAAGCGTAAAATAATTATCATGAACTTAGTGAGGTTCCTGAGTTTTTCAGGACCTCTTTCTTTTTTTAAGGCTCTGTTAAAGTTTAATGTTGATATAAAGAAAAAATAAGAACTTCCAATTATCTGGAAGTTCTATCTTGTAATATAGTCTTATTCAACTAAAACTTTCTTTTGCTGAAGAACTCATCTTTAAGAATACTCAATCTTAAACGGTCAACAAATTTTTTATTTCTTAATCGGTCTTGTCTCAAAATACCTTCTTCGACATAACCCATTCGTTTATAAGATTTTATGGCTCTTTCATTATCAACCTCAACTCTAAGCCAAATCTTGTTAAGTTCTAATTCATTAAACCCCCACAAAAGCATTTCTTGCATCGCAGATAATCCATACCCTTTTCCCCAATAGTTTTTATCACCTATTGCTATGCCTAATTCGGCGTGTTTGTTTAATTTATCGATGTTTTTCAGGTCAATCCAACCTATATGTTTACCCTGTTCAGTTACTATCGCTTTTTGTTCATATCCATTTGTTTTTTCAATGCACATCTTAATCCAATTTAGAGTTTCTTCTCTGCTAAATGGTGGATATTTATCTGGCATATTTAAATGTTTTGTTACTTCTTTATCTAAACACCATTGATATCGGTCTTCGACATCATCAAGAGTTAATTCTCTTAGTATTACTTTTGGCAGTTTTTTTGTTTCCATTTTTTGTCCCCCTTTTATACCGTAATAGCTCTTCCCACTAATCTGCCCGATACGTTGGATAAGAAACAATGTTATATCACAATTTTATTTAACCTAATTGTATCAAAGGTTTCCGAATTTTGTGTTAAGTTCCCTCTAATAATCAAGTCATTCATCGTGACTTCATTTCTTTGATGTTGAATGCTTTCTAATACCTGAAACCAGACAAGGTAATTGTTTAGGTACTTAGTAGCAACACCGTTAAATCGTTGTATCCATCCTTTAAGCCTTCGATGGTAATTATTGACGTTCTGAATATGGTATAACCCCTTTGTACGAACCTTACCATCAGACTTGAATTGATAAATAACCATTCCTTTTTCAGCAGCGTATGTTTTAAAGGCACGCCAAGAATCGGTACATAATATATTTTCACTTGAAAGTTTATGACCGATAGCTTTGTCCAATTGTTCTTTTGTTAATCTACCCATTCCTAATACCTGTGAAAAAGTCATTTTGTCACGGTCCCTTGCAACTAGAACACATACTTGTTCATTGCTTATACCACGTTTCTTTGCAGAACCACCACGCTTGCGGGGCTTTCTATCTTTAATTTTTCTCTGTCCTTTTTCTGAGTACAAGAAATAGGTCTCGTCCATTTCAACGATACCTTCAAAGTTTGATATTTCCAATTGTTTTAACGAAGATAAGAGCTTGTGTCTCCAATAAAATAATGTGACGTGAGTAACATTGCCAATCAATTCAGCAGACTTACGTAATGAATATCCTTCTATCATACACTCGATAAACTTCATCCATTGGTTAAGACGACGAGTTCGATATAAAGCTGTATGTGTAAGGTCGGTAAATGTCTTTTTACACGCTTTGCATCGATAACGTTGCTTTTTAACTTCTTCTCCTTCAACGATAGTTGAATATTTTCCAAACCGAACAATATGCTCCGATTCACAATCTGGACAACGATAACCATTCTTGTTTTTACGCTCAGATATTTCTTGAAGAACGGTTCCTGTTGAGGAGGATGCTGTAAGTGCATCAATTAAATATTCTCGTAATCGATGTTTTTCTGCTGGATTTAGTTTTTGAATGGCTTTAAGAATAACAGTTGCTCTCATCGTCATCACCAACTTTAATAATGATAATCTTATTATAGAACATAAGTTCCTGTATATCAAATAATCAACAGCTAACTTTAACAGAGCCTTTTTTAAAAAACATGTGAAAAAAGTGATAAATAAAAAAATAGACAAGCTGAAATGTGTTAAAATAAAAGTAGGGAATGTAGGTGGTGAGATATCGGAAAATTAACAAAATCATCTACGAAAATAATCATTTTTAGATAGGACGGCTGATAAGTGGAAGAGGTTATTCGTTTATTTCAAAGAAAAGGTGTTAAAAGGTTTCTGATTTTCGCCATTCTTATGTTTATTATTTATTTGCTACGGAGTATTATTAATATTATTTTACTCACATTCATATTTTCCTTTTTAATTAATGGATTAGAACGTTTCATTTCCAAATACGTTCCCATTAATCGAAAAGTCACAGTCTTATTGCTCTATACATTTGCCGTTTCTGGATTAACGTACGGAGCGGTGAAATACTTACCTGTATTAGTTAATGAAATTTCACAACTAATTAATCAATTAACAGCCTTTTATTCAAAACCATTAGCAACCGATAATCAAGTATTAATTTATATTTATGATCTCCTTCAAAAATATGAAATAACGGATTACATCAATTTAGGTGTATCGTTTTTAGTAAAATCACTGAATGATATAAGTACAACCGGGATTCAAATTTTGTTGGCTCTCATCTTAAGTTTATTCTTCCTGCTTGAAAAAGAAAGGATCATCAACTTTACGAGTAAATTCAAGCAAAGTAAAGTAAGTTCTTTCTATGCCGAGTTAGAATATTTCGGTAGTAAATTTGTTAGCACATTCGGTAAAGTAATCGAAGCTCAATTTATGATTGCAACAATCAATACAGTCATCACGACATTATTCCTATGGCTATTTGGCTTTCCACAATTGTTTGCACTGGCAATTTTAGTCTTTATTCTCGGGCTCATTCCGGTTGCTGGTGTCATTATTTCTTTAATTCCATTAACCATTATTGCATATAGTATTGGCGGGTTTATGAAAGTAATTTATGTGCTCATTATGATTGCTGTTGTCCATGCCATTGAGGCTTATATTCTGAACCCGAAACTCATGTCATCAAAGACGAATTTGCCGGTATTTTATACATTTATCATCTTGATTTTTGGAGAACACTTCTTTGGAGTTTGGGGGTTGATTTTAGGAATTCCAATTTTTGTATTTTTATTGGATGTATTGGGTGTAAAAACAGTTGATGCTGTGAAGAATGGAGAATAAAAATTGCAAAAAGCACGGCTGTTATTCAGCTGTGCTTTTTCGTGATTAGAAATATAAATAACATATAAATTATATTGAATGTACGTACAATTTACATTAGAATAGGGTATATGGATTAATATTATACGTACAAATGGTTGTCTATAGATTGATAAAAAATTGTAAAGCTAACTTATTATATGATAGCGTTTACAAATTTGTACCCTTCTACTTTATAGGATAGTAATAAATTTATATTTTATTTTCATTTTCATTTTATGATATGCTACTTATTGTGCATATAAGTAAATCTTTAAAGGAGGTGTTAATTTATATGAGCCAAACGAAATATGGTATGGTTAAAAATTGGATCAAATCAAAAGTATTGGACGGTACCTTTGAGCCGCACCAGAAAATTAGTTCAGAAAGTGAACTGATGAAGCAATTTAATGTTAGTAGACATACGGTTAGGCTGGCTTTAGGTGATTTAGTTAGTGAAGGCCTATTATATAAGGAACAAGGTTCAGGAACATACGTTTCCGATAAGTTAGCGAACCCAGGCCCATCTAATGAAACCAATAAAAAGAATGTCGCAATTATTGTTACCTATATTTCTGATTATATATTCCCGTCGATCATTCGGGGTGCTGAAAGTGTTTTAAGTAAGGAAGGCTATCAAGTTAGTCTTTTTAGTACGAATAATGATCACGAGAATGAAAGGCGAATATTAGAAACAATTATTGAGCAACGATTTGACGGGGTTATTGTTGAACCTACAAAGAGTGCAATAGCCAATCCTAATATAAATTACTATTTAAATCTGGAAGCATTAAACATTCCCTATGTTATGATTAATGCTTATTACGATGAACTTGAACCCATTAGCGTTACGATTAATGATGAGAAAGGCGGATTTTTGCAAGCAGAGCATTTAATTAAATCCGGGCATAAAAATATACTAGGATTTTTTAAAACAGATGACATTCAAGGGAATAAGCGGATGAAAGGTTTTATTAAAGCACATAGAGAGTATGGACTACCAATTAATCCGAAAAATATCATCACATATACAACAGCCGAGAAGAATACAAAACCTGTAGAAGTTTTACAAAAAGTCCTAACAGGCACATCAGAACGACCAAGCGGAATCATTTGTTATAACGATGAACTGTCAATGAAATTACTAGATGTTATAAGACAAAATAATTTACAAGTACCAGATGACATCTCAATCGTGGGCTTTGATAACTCATTTCTTTCAGAGGTATCAGAAGTGAAACTGACAACGATTGAGCATCCAAAAAGTGCCCTTGGCGAGATGGCTGCTGATATGATAATAAATTTAATCCAGTATGGAAAGGCTTCGAAGCTAAAAGAAGACCAACTAAATTCGTATGTATTTCAACCTGAAATAGTTGTTAGAAATTCTACAAAAGATTTGAATAAAAAAGAGAGTAATATACAGGTAGGGTAATAAAATCTAAAAAGTAACAGGATAATTTGCAATCCCTGTTACTTTTTTATTGTTTTATATTTTAAGAGTGATTTTTAAAAAGTAAATAATTGATCACGTATATATACGTACAAGCAGAGAAACGTTTCCTATTTATTTTGTATAAAGTAGCGGATGATTGCTATTTTATAGATAACATAAGATATAGAACGCATACACATCTATATATATACGTATATTTACTCAAAAATTATCTAACTCGTTAACAATTTATTAAATTTAACTAATTATGTGATTGACATATCCGAACAAGTGAATTATACTAAAACCATAAAAGGAATGCGCTTTCAGTATTTTGATAATAACATATTTTCATATTAAGGGGGTAAATAGTTTTCTTTCAATTGTAAGCGTGTTCAGTTTTGCTAATAAAACTCTAGGAGGAAAATATATGAAAAAGTTCAGTGCTTTTCTGATTGCAATTCTTATGGTCGCAACTGTACTTACTGGGTGTGGTAGTAGTGAGTCAGGTGGAAAAGATTCAAAGACAATTGGTATAGCAATGCCGACCAAATCTTCTGAGAGATGGGTTAGAGATGGAGAAAGCATGGTTGAACAACTAGAAAAATTAGGCTATAAAACAGATTTACAATATGCTGAGGATGTTGTAGAAAATCAAATATCACAAATAGAAAACATGATTACAAAAGGCGTAGATGCATTAGTAATTGCATCCATTGATGGAGAAGCACTTACTGATGTAGTTGATAAGGCTAAGAAACAGGGAATTACAGTTATATCTTATGACCGTTTAATCATGAACACTGAAAATGTTGACTATTACGCAACCTTTGATAATTTCAAAGTCGGTGTTTTACAAGGTCAATATATTGAAGAAAAATTAGGCTTAAAAGATGGTAAAGGTCCTTTCAATATTGAATTATTTGCTGGATCTCCTGATGACAATAATGCTTACTTCTATTGGGATGGTGCAATGTCTATCTTAAAACCTTATATTGATAAAGGACAACTAGTAGTTAAAAGTGGACAGACAGAATTCAAGCAAGGTGCCACACTACGTTGGGATGGTATGAAGGCGCAAGAAAGAATGGATAACTTATTAAGTGCACATTATTCTAATGAATTAATAGATGTTGTCTATTCACCATTTGATGGAATTAGTAGAGGTGTAATCTCTTCATTAAAATCAGTAGGATATGGATCAGCGGATAAACCAATGCCAATTGTTACTGGACAAGATGCAGAATTATCTTCTATTAAATCTATTATAGCTGGTGAACAAACACAAACAGTATTTAAAGATACTAGAAAGCTAGCAGAAAGTGCTGTGAAAATTGTTGATGCCGTACTAAATGATAAAGAACCAGAAGTAAATGATACTGAAACATATGATAATGGTAAAAAAGTTGTTCCTTCAAGCCTACTAGAACCTGTTTCTGTAGATATTGATAACTATAAACAAGAATTAGTGGATACAAAATACTATACAGAAGATCAACTAAAATAATTTACCTGTAATTAAAGGTGAGTGGATGATTTTAGAAAGAATTTACAGCTAAAATCATCCGACCTTTTTATAGATAAAGGTAGGTGTATATTGATGAGTAATGTAATCCTTGAGATGAAAGATATAGTAAAGACTTTCCCTGGTGTAAAGGCTTTAAATAACGTAAATTTTCGGGTCCAAGAGGGTGAAATACATTCGTTGGTTGGAGAAAATGGAGCAGGTAAGTCGACTTTAATGAAAGTGTTAAGTGGTGTACACCCATTTGGATCATATGAAGGAGATATTCTTTATAAAAATAAAAAATGTGAATTTAAGTCTGTTAATGATAGTGAAAAGCTGGGCATAGTTATTGTTCACCAAGAGTTTGCACTTATCCCTGAATTATCTATAGCGGAAAATATTTTCTTAGGAAATGAACAAGCAAAACGAGGTTTTATCAATTGGAATGAAACAATTATCAAAACTAAGGAATTGTTGGAGAAAGTTGGATTAAATTTAAACCCAAACGTTTTAGTAAAAGATATTGGAGTTGGCCATCAACAACTAGTTGAAATTGCTAAAGCTTTGTCTAAACAAGTAAAACTATTAATATTGGACGAGCCAACTGCTGCACTAAACGAAGATGATAGCGAAAATTTGTTAAAATTAATGCTTGAATTCAAAAAACAAGGTATTACCACCATTCTTATTTCCCATAAATTAAACGAGGTTTTTAGCGTTTCTGACAGTATTACAGTTCTCAGAGATGGACAAACCATACGAACTTATTCATTAAAAGAAGATAATATTAATGAAAATACTATTATTAAAGATATGGTAGGGCGGGATATTACGAACCTCTATCCAGAAAGAAAGAAAAATATAAAAGAAGAAGTTGTGTTTGAAATCAAAGATTGGAATGTTTTCCATCAACAAGACTCCGAAAGACAAATTTTGCATAATGTTAACTTGAAATTATATCGTGGAGAGGTTATAGGTATTGCTGGATTAATGGGCGCTGGCAGGACTGAACTTGCGATGAGCGTTTTTGGTAAATCATATGGAAGGAAAATCTCAGGGAAACTATATAAAGATGGAAAAGAAGTGGAATTTAATTCTGTTAAAGATGCCATTAATAATGGTGTTGCATATGTTTCGGAAGATAGGAAAGAATATGGACTTATTTTAATTGATAATATAAAGAATAATACCACTTTAGCAAATTTAAATAAAGTTTCAAAGAGTGGTATAGTGAATAAGAACCAAGAAGTTGTTGAAGCTGAACGATTAAAGGAAAGATTAAAAATTAAGGCCCCTTCAATTCTTCAAACAACACTCAATTTAAGTGGTGGTAATCAGCAAAAGGTAGTACTTGGAAAATGGATGTTCACAGATCCTGATATTTTAATCTTAGACGAACCAACGCGCGGGATCGATATTGGTGCAAAATTCGAAATATATAAAATTATAAATGAATTGGCGGAGCAAGGTAAAAGTATCATAGTGATATCCTCAGAGCTACCAGAATTAATTGGTATGTCTGACCGTATCTACACGTTATGTGAAGGTGTCATTACTGGTGAGCATAATAAGGATGAAATAGACCAAGAAATCTTAATGACATATATGACAAACCGTGCTGGGGGTAATAAATAATGAACAATTTAAAAAAGGTAATTTCTAATAACGTTCGACAATTTGGTATGGTAATTGCTTTAGTTGCAATTGCTATCTTATTTCAAATTTTAACTAACGGTGTTCTTCTAACTCCTTTAAATATTACAAATATCATTATGCAAAATAGTTACATTATACTTCTTGCATTTGGTATGTTAATTGTAATCATTACTGGAGAAATTGATTTGTCAGTAGGTTCGGTAGTTGCTTTTGTAGGGGCGATGTCGGGGGTTCTACTTGTGAATCATGACTTACCAGTTATAGTAGGTATTTTATTATCATTAATAATTGGTGCAGCTATCGGAGCCTTCAATGGTTTCTGGGTTGCATATGTACGAATACCTGCTTTTATCGTAACTTTGGCGAGTATGTTAATTTTCCGTGGATTAACTTTAGTTGTATTAAATGGACAAACAATTGCACCGTTTCCACAAAGTTTTAGAAGTTTAAGTTCGTCATTTTTACCAGATATCTTTAATGGTGGTAGTCTTCATTTACTAACAATTATAATAGGAGTTGTACTTACTGTTTTCTTTATTCTTTTTGAATATAGAAGAAGACAAAATGATAAGAAATATAATGTTGAAACACTTTCAACACCATTATTTATAGCAAAACTAGTGATTGCTGCCATTGTAATTAACTTATTCACTTTTGTATTAGCTAAATATGAAGGTATAGCAATTGTATTAGTATTAATCTTCTTTATCTATCTTATCTATACTTCAATTATGAATAAAACAGTTATGGGTAGACACATTTACGCTGTTGGTGGAAATGAAAATGCTGCAAAATTATCAGGTATTAAGACAAGTAATGTAAAGTTTTGGGTATTTGTTAATATGGGTATTCTCGCTGCTTTAGCTGGTTTAATCTTTGCTGGTCGGTTAAATGCTGCAACACCACAAGCTGGTACTGGATTTGAACTTGATGCCATTGCTGCTGCAGTAATTGGTGGTGCCTCAATGACTGGTGGGGTAGGTACAGTATTTGGTGCAGTAATCGGTGCACTGGTTATGGGGATACTAAACAACGGTATGTCAATTATGGGTATCGGAATTGACTGGCAACAAGCAATTAAAGGTCTAGTATTACTTGCTGCAGTAACATTTGATATTCTTTATAAGAAGAAAAAATAATTATAGTTTAAAATGGTCCGATTAAAAGAAGCTGTGACAAACGTTTTAGTTAAAGGAAAACCCGAACTATCATGCGGAATTCTAATTTAGAGTTTCGCAATCGTTCGGGTTTTTTAGCTACGAGAAAAGTAGAAATTGTTTAGTTTCTACTTTCTTAACGTATACGCGCAACTTCGGCTCTTCTCCCGTCTAAAGGCTTGGACGGATATGTTTTTTTTATTTATATAGTTATAAATAAGATTTATTCGCCCTCTTACAAGGGGCTATTTATTTCTGTCCTAGCTTCTTCTTTATTGGAACTATATATGCTTCGAAGTAAACTCATTATGTATATAATTTATCATGTCGATAGTAAAGTAACTTAATAACTCGGATTACAATAAAAAATAGGAGATTATGTTACACGTTTTATTTAATTTATAACTTTTACGATTTAAAACTGTTTGAGTAAATCTACCTTTATATTACTTAATAGAACTTAAGAAAAAACACAGGGAAATTCCTGTGTTTTTAGTGTAATAACATTCCATTGATTTGTTCCTTATTCAGATGTAGGAACACTATTCTTTAAAAATTGGTCAATTGACAGAGCTGACACCCCGATAGCTGAAGAGTGGGTTGTTAATTTTGAGAAACTAATCTCTAAATTCTGTTTGTGGTACTTCATTGTATGACTACTGATGAACTTATCTATTGGTTTATCAAGCAAATCTTTTGCGATTGCTAACTGATTACCAATAATGACTTGTTCTGGATTAAACGTATTAATAATATTATTTATACCTACTCCCAGGTACATACCAATAGAATTAAATAAATCGATAATATCTTCATTACCTGTTCTCGCTAATTCTACCAATAAATCAATGGATAAAGTTTCATCTGTTACCCCTGGAATATTCAGTTTTCTTGCTTCATCTAGTAATGCTTGTTCAGAGGCATAGAGCTC
The DNA here is from genome assembly GCF_001244735.1 of Bacillus andreraoultii. Lineage (GTDB taxonomy): Bacteria > Bacillota > Bacilli > Bacillales > Caldibacillaceae > Caldifermentibacillus > Caldifermentibacillus andreraoultii. The sequence goes on along the minus strand of NZ_LN868936.1, from coordinate 114,732 downwards.
CCAACAACCGCTACTTCCACAGGGGCAATCTTTTCCGTTCACTTGAACAACCATATGCCCAGCTTCTCCTGAGAACCCATTTGTGCCATAATATAACTCATTACTTATAATAATCCCAACACCAATTCCGATTCCAGCACTAACATAGAGAATGTTCTTATAATCTTGGCCTGCGCCATACAATTTTTCTCCATAGGCACCAGCATTAGCTTCATTTTCAATAATAACAGGGATATGAAAATGATTTTCAATCTCCTTTTTGAGATTGATATCTTTCCATCTTAAGTTTGGTGCGATTAGTATTGCTCCATCCTTATTGACAAGTCCAGGAACGCCAATTCCAATCCCAACAATTCCATAATGACTATTTGGAGCGGCATTGATTAAATCAGTAATGACTTCTTTAAGAATGGAAACCACTTCATGATAAGAGCGTGTAGTAAATCTTTTGTTGATTTCAACGGTAATATTCCCTTTTAAATCTGTTAGAACACCAAGTATATAATTAACACCTAAATCAATCCCAATTGAAAATCCTGCTCTCTCATTGAAATGAAGGATAACTGGTCTTCTACCACCACTAGACTGCCCCGGACCTGATTCTAAAATTAAATGTTCTTCAATTAATTCGCTGACTAATGAAGAAACTGTACCTTTGTTGAGACCTAATTTTTGTGAGATATCCGCCCTTGAAATAGGTGCTTCATAAATAATTTTATTGAGTACTAAGTTTTTATTTATTTGCTTTACGAGTTGTTGGTTACCTGTGAGGATACTCATTGTAATTTCTCCCTTTAACTGTATTCTAAACGTAATGCATATAGATTTATTATATACTTAGTTCGCCCTCTAGACAAACTGGAAAATAATTAAATAAAAATCAAGAAGTACTCTAGTAAAATGTAATTAGTTTGCTAACTAGTTGATTTTCAAAACTAAAAAACTTAGTTTATTTAATAGACAAACTAACAATCTAGTGCTATAATCGAATTGTAGTTAATTGGAAAACAATTATATAATAATAGGAGGATTTATTATGACATACTTCGAAAACGTTTCCAAAATAAAATATGAAGGCCCTAAATCTAAAAATTCCCTTGCTTTTAAATTTTATAATCCTGAAGAAAAAATTGGCGACCGTACAATGGAAGAATGGTTACGCTTTGGTGTCGCTTACTGGCATACATTCACTTACGATGGAACAGATCCATTTGGTAGTGGCAATATGATTCGTCCATGGAATCATTTAACTGGAATGGACTTAGCAAAAGCACGTGTAGAAGCAGCTTTTGAACTTTTTGATAAACTAAATGCTCCTTTCTTCTGCTTCCATGATGTTGATATTGCACCAGAAGGAACTACTTTACGCGAAACAAATAAAAACTTAGATGAAATTGTTGGTATGATTGAAGATTATATGAAAACAAGTAAGACAAAATTATTATGGAATACAGCCAACATGTTCTCAAATCCTCGTTTCGTTCATGGTGCAGCAACTTCTTGCAACGCTGATGTATTCGCTTTCTCAGCAGCGAAAGTGAAAAAAGGGTTAGAAGTAGCAAAACGCTTAGGCGCAGAAAACTATGTATTCTGGGGTGGCCGTGAAGGTTATGAATCACTCCTTAATACAGACATGGGATTAGAGCAAGACAATTTAGCTCGTTTCTTCCATATGGCTGTTGATTACGCGAAAGAGATAGGCTTCGATGGACAATTCTTAATTGAGCCAAAACCAAAAGAACCAACGAAACATCAATATGATTTCGATGTTGCAACAGGGATTGCTTTCCTTCAAAAATATAATCTAGATCAATACTTCAAATTTAATATTGAAGCAAACCATGCAACACTTGCTGGCCATACATTCGAACATGAATTACGTGTTGCTCGAATCAATGGTATGCTTGGATCTGTTGATGCGAACCAAGGGGATCCATTACTTGGTTGGGATACGGACGAGTTCCCAACAGACTTATACTCCACAACCCTTGCAATGTATGAAATTATTAAAAATGGTGGTTTAGGTAAAGGTGGATTAAACTTCGACGCAAAAGTAAGAAGAGGATCATTTGAACCAGAAGATTTATTCCGTGCACATATTACAGGAATGGATAGTTTTGCAGTAGGTCTAAAAGTTGCACATAAATTAATTGAAGATAAAGTACTCGATGATTTCATTGCAAAACGTTATCGTAGCTTCAATGAAGGAATTGGTAAAGATATTGTTGAAGGAAAGGCAAACTTCAAGACTTTAGAAGATTATGCTCTAGATATTAAAGAATTCCATAATGAATCTGGTCGTGTCGAAGAACTAAGAGCATTACTAAATCAATATTTGTTAACAACTTTTTAAGATGAATATCCTATACTAATTATTGACTTACCAATAGCTGGACTCAAACTGGGTTCAGCTGTTTTTCCATAAACCCTGAAAAGGAAGATGTCAAATGAAGTACGTCATTGGTGTTGATTTAGGTACAAGCGCTGTAAAAGTATTATTAGTTAATCAAAGTGGTCATGTTGTACAAGAAGTATCAAAATCATATCCTTTAATTCAAGAAAAGTCTGGTTATAGTGAACAAGACCCAAATGAATGGTTTGAGAAAACGACAGAAGCATTGGCGGAACTTGTTGCTCAATTTAATGGACATCCATCGGATATTGAAGGAATTAGTTTTTCCGGACAAATGCATGGGCTTGTTATCTTAGATCAAAATAACGAGTTACTAAGAAACGCTATTCTTTGGAATGACACGAGAACAACGGAACAATGTCAACAAATTTATGATATCGTAGCAAAAGATAAATTACTTTCAATTACGAAAAATGTTGCTTTAGAAGGATTTACTTTACCGAAAATTCTTTGGGTAAAACAATACGAGCCTGATATTTTCCAACAAATTCATACATTCATGTTACCAAAAGATTATTTACGATTCCGGATGACAGGCGAGATTCATATGGACTACTCGGATGCTGCTGGAACATTACTATTGGATATAGCAAAGAAAGAATGGAGTAAAGAAATTTGTGAGAAACTCGATATTCATCCATCCATTTGTCCACCACTTGTAGAATCTAGTGATTTAGTAGGAACAATTACTAGAGAGTTTGCTGAAAAGACAGGACTTAGTGAAAAAACAAAAGTGTTTGCCGGTGGTGCAGATAATGCTTGCGGTGCCATTGGTGCAGGTATATTATCAAATGGTAAAACGTTATGTAGTATCGGGACTTCTGGTGTTGTTTTATCGTATGAGGAAACAAATGATCGCGACTTTAAAGGAAAAGTCCATTATTTTAACCATGGGAAAGAAAGCGCCTACTATACAATGGGTGTCACTTTAGCAGCAGGTTATAGCTTAAGTTGGTTTAAAGATGTATTTGCGAGTTATGAAAGCTTTAATGATTTTCTTGCCGGAATTGAGAACGTACCGGCTGGATCAAATGGCTTGTTATTTACGCCGTATATTGTTGGCGAACGGACACCACATCCGGATTCAAATATCCGCGGAAGTTTTATCGGAATGGACGCCAAACATACAAAGGCTCATTTCGTAAGGGCTGTCATCGAGGGGATTACATTCTCATTAAATGAATCAATTGAAATTTTCCGCGCTTCTGGGAAAACGATTGATACCATTGTTTCCATTGGTGGTGGTGCGAAAAATGAAACATGGCTTCAAATTCAAGCAGATATCTTTCATGCGAAAATTATAAAATTAGCTAGTGAACAAGGACCAGGTATGGGGGCTGCCATGCTTGCTGCTTACGGCTGTGGTTGGTTCGATAGTCTCGATGAATGTGCAGAAACATTTCTTGATCAAGTACGAGTATATGAGCCGATTTCAGAAAATGTAACGAAATATAAAGAACTATTTAAAATCTATCAAGAAATTTATGTGAATACAAAAAATATGAATGAACAATTAAAAGGATTTAGAGCTTAAATTTTTTTCTAATAGGTGATAGGAGGAAATATGGTGCCGAAGATTAAAAATCCAATTTTAACTGGTTTCAATCCAGATCCAAGTATATGTCGAGCAGGCGAGGATTATTATATTGCAGTTTCAACATTTGAATGGTTTCCAGGTGTAGGTATATATCACTCAAAGGACTTGAAAAATTGGCGATTAGTTAGCAGGCCTCTTAATCGATTAAATCAATTAAATATGATAGGAAACCCTGATTCAGGTGGCATATGGGCTCCAGCATTATCTTATGCAGATGGTAAGTTTTGGCTTATTTATACAGATGTAAAGGTTACAGAGGGACAATGGAAAGATTGCTATAATTATTTAGTAACATGCGACACAATTGACGGTGAATGGTCAAATCCAATCTACTTAAATAGTTCAGGCTTCGATCCGTCATTATTCCACGATGAAGATGGAAAAAAATATTTAGTAAATATGTATTGGGATCATCGAGTTGGTCATCATAACTTCTATGGGATTGTTCTACAAGAATATAATGTACAAGAGAAAAGACTTGTTGGTCCACAAAAAATCATTTTCAAAGGTACAGATATCAAACTAACTGAGGCACCACATATTTACAAAATTAATGGATATTATTATTTGTTAACTGCTGAAGGTGGAACAAAATATGAACATCAATCCACTATTGCACGTTCAAAGGATCTTTGGGGACCTTATGAAGTTCATCCGGAAAATCCATTAATTTCAACATTTGCCTATCCAAGAAATCCGTTGCAGAAGGCAGGTCACTCATCTATTGTCCATACACACACAGACGAATGGTTCTTAGTGCACTTAACTGGCCGCCCATTACCAAGGGAAGGTCATGCATTACTTGACCCACGAGGATTTTGTCCATTAGGAAGAGAAACAGCGATTCAACGTTTAGAATGGAAAAATGATTGGCCATATGTTGTTGGAGGGAATCAACCATCAATTGAAATAGACGGACCTAATGTAGAAGAAGTTGTATGGGGACCTGATTATCCAGAAAAAGATGACTTTGATTCAGAAGAGTTAAACTTGCACTTCCAAACGTTACGAATTCCACTCGGTTCAGATATGTCTTTAACAGATAATCCTGGACATTTACGTTTATACGGAAGAGAATCACTTACTTCAAAATTCACTCAAGCATTTGTAGCACGACGTTGGCAACATTTTAATTTTATAGCAGAGACAAAAGTTGCCTTTCAACCGGAAACATTCCAACAAGCAGCTGGTTTAGTTAATTACTATAACACACAAAACTGGACAACATTGCAGATTACATGGGATGAAGAAAAAGGTAGAATTCTAGAAATAATGACTTGCGACAATTTTTCTTTTGATCAGCCATTAAAAGGGAAGGAAATTGTTGTTCCTGAAGATGTGGAATATGTTTACATGAGAGTTAATGTACAAACAAACACATATACCTATGCTTACTCATTTGATGGAGATAATTGGGTTGAAATTCCGCTCACCTTTGAATCGTATAAACTATCAGATGATTACATTCAAGGTGGAGGATTCTTTACCGGTGCCTTTGTTGGTATGCATTGTCAAGACATTTCAGGACAAAGAAAAGCTGCAGATTTTGATTACTTTATTTACAAAGCATGAACGAAAAGTATATTTTTAATGAATAGGTAGTCAATGAAGGATGCTCCTTTATTTGACTATCTATTTTCATTTAACAGATAAGGGCAGAATAATAATGATATTTATTATGATTTAAGTGAGGCTAGCTAGCAATGTGGAACCGACTTAAGAAATGGTATACATTAAGAAATCAGATTTTGATTATTTTTTTGTCTGTAATGATTATTGTTTTAGGGATTGTTAGTGCAATAACTCTTAGACAGGTTTCAAGTTTAGTTAAAGATAACGCTGAAGATCAGATTAGACAAACAGCAATACAGACAAGTGGACGTATTGATTCACTATTTGAACAGTTAAATACAGCCACAAAATTTATCATTACAAATCCAAATGTTCAAGATATTTATGAGCGAACATATCGTGGAGAAAAAATACCGTTTCAAGAACTACAAAAGCTAAGTAATGTGGTTAATAATATACAAGCTAATTCTGAGGGTATCTATTCTGTCGAATTGTATACGAATAACTTAGAACGTCTACTGCCTTTAGATGACTCGAGTAAAATGTTTAATCGAGTAAACGTTAAATGGATTGACGAGGCGAATCATGCAAGAGGAAGATTAGTATGGATGGGGGAAGATCCGAAAAATAATCAATATTTTCTCGCTTTAAGAAGAGTAAGTTTAATGAATCAGAAATTTAATAATGCGGGTTATCTTCTTATTAGTATTAATAAAAAATACTTTGAAATAACGGAAAAAAGTAATCAAAAACAGTATTCATTTTTATTGGATGGAAGTTTTGTCCCATTATTCTCCAACTTTCCAGGATATATAAATCTTAATAAAGTTGAAGATAAACCAATTACTAAGATTGAAGATACTGAATATATGGTAACAAAGGAGACTTCAAATGAGACAGGTTTTACAGTGCTAATATTAACTCCTGTTAGTGAACTTACGAAAGGGCTTTCTGGAATTCGGATGGGTATCATTTTATCAGGAATAGTTGGTATAATCATTTATTTTATTTTTTCATTAATGATTTCTAATCGAATTACAAAACCAATTGTTAATTTAACCAATACGATGCGGCAAGCTAATAAAGGATTAATGACAATTAATCAGGAAGACGTTACTGTGAATGAAATAACGGAATTAAATAGTACTTATAATCAGTTAGTAACAGAAACCAATCACTTAATAAAAATGATTTACCAAAAAGAGATTATTCGTAGTCAAAGTGAGTTAAAAGCTCTACAAGCGCAAATTAATCCCCATTTTTTGTATAATACATTGGATTCTTTACATTGGTCATTAGAAGATAAAGGTGAAGAAGAACTTGCAGACATCGTTGTCGCAATGTCAAATTTATTTAGATACACCATTAGTAAAAACTTTGATGATGACTGGGCGCTAATTAAGCAGGAATTTAATCATATTGAGAATTATTTAGGAATAATAAAGTTTAGATTTGGAGATCGGATTCAATGGAAACTTCATTTACCTCAAAATCTAACAAATATTAAAATACCAAAGCTATTGATTCAGCCATTAGTTGAAAATGCTGTCATACATGGTTCGGGAAATAAATTAAAACCATGTACGATAGAGGTTTTTGCCGAGTATGGAGTAAATAAAGATACAATTAAAATAGTAGTAGAAGATAATGGAGCGGGAATGAGTGAGGAGAAATTAACTGCTTTAATGAAGTCAATCGAGAAAGGTGATGTCAATTCAAAAGATGGAAAAGGTATGGCACTGTATAATGTGAAAAAAAGATTAGGTTTTTACTATAAAGGGGACCCAGACAAGTTCTTTTCTATTAAAAGTTCTGAAAATAAAGGGACTACGGTGATTATTGAAATCCCATTAGCTGGAGGAGAATCTTGATGTATAACAAAACAATTTTAGTTGTTGATGATGAACCAAGAACACGAGTAGGAATAAAAAACATGTTAGAGAAATGGGCTGATGGAAAACATCAAATCTTAACAGCGTCAAGTGGCATAGAAGCATTACAAATGATGGAGGAACAAAAGGTACATGTGCTTTTAACAGATATTCGAATGCCAGAAAAGACTGGACTTGAGGTCCTGGAAAAAATGAAAGAGAAAGGTCAACTACCTGTAGCGATAATTATTTCAGCTTATCCAGAATTTGAGTATGCACGACAAGCCATTGATATTGGCGTTGTAAATTATTTACTAAAACCAATTAGTAGGAGTAAGCTAATTGAAGCTGTTGAGGAAGCAATTCAAATTGTTGAAAAGAATGAGAGGACAGGAGTTATTGAAAAGGTTGTTGATAATAAATTAATTGACATCTATGATAAAAACGCCCAGACACGTGAACCGGTTCGAGAGGCCTTACAATATATTGATAAACATCTTAAAGATGACATATCTCTAAAGGATGTAGCTGATTACGTCCATTTAAATCCAAGCTACTTAAGCGTGCTTTTTAAGGAACAAGCGAAACTAACGTTTAGTGAGTATATAACTAGACGCCGTATTCAAAGAGCAAAGGAACTTTTAATAACAACAAAACTTCCAATATCTGAGGTTGCAGAAGAGTGTGGATATAAGACAACAAAATATTTTATTAAACTTTTTAAAGATTTAGAGGGAATTACCCCGAGTGTTTATCGCAAACGGAGGTAAGGGCTTGCAATTATCTAAAAATACTTGAATTTTTCCTAATCGTTGTTCCCTTTTTGAAAGGACCTCTCAGTGATAGACTTATAGATGTAAGGCAGTTTAGTTTTAATAAAAAAGGGAGGTCACGTAATGTTTAAGAAGAAAGCGCTGTCAATATTCGCTCTATTAATCTTATTAGTTGGGCTCGTTCTATCGGGATGTTCCTCTTCTGATGAGTCAACTGGAAACGGCTCCAAGGGATCTAAAGATGATAAAATTCATCTTAAGTTTATGCACGATTGGCCACAAGGGAGTTCGTCTGCTTACTATAATTTAGTTGAAGAAATTAAAAAGGACTTTGAAGCTGATCATTCAAATGTAGTTATTGATATTGAAGTGCTAAATCCTGATCAATACCGTGATAAAATTAAAGTTTTAGCTGCGTCTAACGAATTACCAGATGTAGGTTTAACTTGGTCAAACGGATTTGCTGAACCGTATGCTAAAGGTGGTCAATTTGCACCTCTAGATGATCTTATTCAAAAGGATTTCCAAGATCAATTTGTTCCAGGTACGGTTGAATCTTATGCATTTGATGGAAAATCATATGCACTTCCAATGGAAATGAACATCACTTATGTTTTCTACAATAAGGAAATTTTCGAAAAATACAATCTTGAAGAACCAAAAACTTATGAAGACTTGAAAAAGATTGGAGAAACTTTAAAGAAAAATGGTGTAATTCCTGCTACTGTAGGTGCAAAAGACGGTTGGCCGGCATCAATGTGGTTCATGTATTTAGCTGATCGGATTGGTGGTCCAACAATTTTAACAGATGTAATTAACGGAAAAGCTGATATGTCAGATCCAGCAATAGTGAAGGCAGCTAGTGAAATTCAAAAACTTAACGATATGGGCTTCTTTGTAAAAGGAAACACAGCATTTTCAAATGATGACGCAAAAGGGTACTTCTTAAATGAACAAGCTGCAATGTTCTTAACAGCTACTTGGGAAATACCAAACTTCACAACAAGTCCTGATACAACTCAAGACTTCAAAGATAAAGTAGGTTACTTTAAATTCCCGACTGTAGAAGGTGGAAAAGGTACTGATGTAAATAGTTATGTGGGCGGACCTGGATTAGGAGTATTCGTTGCTGAAAACTCTAAACATAAAGAAGAAGCAAAAGAATGGGCATCATTCTTAGTAAAAGAATGGGGAAAAAGATCTGTTGAAAAAGCTGGTATTTTACCTGCAACAAAAGTAAACACAGATGGACTTGATGTACACCCAATGTATATTGATGTATTAAATGATATTAATAATGCAACAAATGTCACAACTTGGTTCGATACACAAGCAACTCCAAATGTTTCTGAACTGCATCATGATTTAATGACTGCTCTTTATGGAAAACAAGTTACACCGGAAGAATTTGCTAAACAGCATGATGATGCGCTAGCGGAAGAACGTGCTGAATAATATTTGAAAGTTTTTATAATCTCTCAAATTGGAGGGCGATGAGCCCTCTAATTTGTAATAGAGAAGGAGTAATTACAATGAAAAATGTAATGTCAAATAAATCCGTTATTGCTCTTTATGTCATTCCTGCACTTTTTCTAATATTAATCCTCATCTATATTCCAATCGTACTAACAGGTTATTATGGCTTGATGAAATGGGATGGAGTAGGAGAAATGAAGTTTATCGGATTAGCGAATTACACGAAACTAATTCACGATAAGCTGTTTTGGGATAGTACATGGCACTCTATCCTACTAGGTCTTTTCTCCGTGTTAAGTTTAATTGGTTATTTAATCGTTTCATTAGTTTTAGCAAGTAAAATTAAAGGGGCAAACATATTCAGAAAGATTTACATTATACCAATGTTATTATCTTCAGTGGCTATCGCACAACTATGGATAAAAATATTTGATCCGATGAATGGATTGTTAAATAGTTTATTAAGTTCAATAGGAGTCGAAAATACTCCAATATGGCTTGCTGATCCCAAAATGGCACTATATTCTATTTTCGTTCCGATTGTATGGCAGTATGCAGGTTTCTATATCATTATTATTTATGCAGCATTAGTCAATGTACCTGAAGAACTTATTGAAGCAGCTAGAATTGATGGAGCAAACGCCTTCCAAATTGCTTATAAAATTAAAGTACCACTTATTATGGGCGTACTAAAAGTGTTAGTCATTTTAGCCATTGTAGGTTCATTGAAATACTTTGACTTAATTTATGTTATGACTGGTGGAGGACCTGGGCATGCAACAGAAGTTATGGCATCGTATATGTATAAAGAAGCATTCGGTAAATTTAACTTCGGCTATGGGAGTGCCATCGGTTTTGGTTTATTAGTTATTAGTATGTTAGCCACTTGGATTATACAAAAATTAATGAAAACGAATGAAGCTAACTAAGGAGGGAGAAAGTTATGGGACTAAGTGGAAATATGAATGCTGAGGCTACACTCACTCCTGAACAGAAACATCATTCACCATTTAAAAAAATAGGAATGAGTATTCTATATTTCATATTAATCGTTGTAGCAGTCATTCAAATTTATCCGTTAGTTTGGTTGTTCCAATTATCCTTAAAAACAAATCAAGAAGTATTTGGGATGTCACCTTTTTCTTTACCACAGGATCCACAATGGATAAACTATGTTAAAGCTTGGACAACGGGAGGAATTAGTGATTACTTTATTAATAGTGTACTATACACAGTATTAGCAGTTGCTTTAACACTTGTGTTAGGAAGTTTTGTTACTTTCGCACTTACACGAATGGAATGGAAACTAAAAGGTTTTGTACTTGCCCTATTTATGGCAGCATATATGATTCCTTTACATTCTACATTAATTCCTTTATTTAATATTTTTAATAAAATTAATTTAATAGATAATCCAATTTCAATTATTCTTTCCTATACAACATTTAATCTGCCAATTACGATTATGATATTACTTGGATTCTATCAATCACTACCGAGGGAAATAGAAGAAGCAGCGGTTATGGATGGATGCTCGGTTCATAGAATATTTTTCCAAATTACATTACCGATGACTGCACCAGTTCTTTCAACAACGGCCATTATTAATATGATTTATAACTGGAATGAATTCGTGTTTGTAAATACATTTATTAGCTCAGAGAAATGGAAAACAATTACTGTTGGTGTCAATAACTTTGTCGGACAATATTTAACGGACTGGGGTGCTATTGGTGCAACTTTAGTTATTAGTATTCTACCGATTTTACTTGTTTATCTATTCTTAAGTGACCGCATTATTGAGGGTCTAGCAGCAGGTTCTGTAAAAGGATAATAATTGTTAATCAATTTTATGAGGTGAATTCTAGATGAGAATTTACCTCTTTCTATTTTAGATAACTAAATTGTTTATCATATGAAGAGGGGGTTAGTAAAATGATGATTAATAAAGTAGGAACCGATGAGAAGGTGATTGCAATCACATTTGATGATGGGCCGAATCCTATCTTTACACCAGAAATACGTAAAATCTTCCAGGAGGCGAATGCAAAGGCTACATTCTTTATGATTGGTGAGCAGATGGAGAAAAGTCCTGAACTCGTTAAGGTTTTGTCGGAACAAGGACATGAAATTGGAAATCATACTTATCATCACGTGAACTTAACTGAGTTAACGGAAGAAGAATGTTTAAAGGAGATTAAAGAAAATGAAAAATATATTCAAAAGTTAACGGGTAAAATCCCAAAAGTGTTACGCCCACCTTTTTTAGCCCAAAATGAAAGAACAAACCAACTAGTAAGTAATTTAGGTTATTCAATTATCGGAGCACTAAATATGGATGCAACTGATTGGGAAATGCCTGGTGTAGACTTTATCTTAAGAAAAACAAGGAAGCATGTTCAAAACGGTGCTATCTTAATCTTTCATGATGGATATGGTGATCGAAATCAAACAATCGAAGCCATACGTCAGCTTGTACCAGAAATACAACAACAAGGCTATAAACTCGTAACGGTGAGTGAACTTATAGAGCAATCTTATAGATAGGGGGATTTTACGGTTTATGAAAATGGAGAAAGGTCAAAAACTGTTATTTATTGGTGATTCTGTGTCAGATTGTGAGCGTTTATAGCTAGAAGGGGGTTCATCCTAATACAGGTGGTCATATGGTCACTACACGAGCATTTCTAAACGAAGCTGATTTTGATTGGATTAAGAATGAATAATAATTGGAATTAAATAAAAACTCAACTTCTCTATTTGGAATAGAAACGTTGAGTTTTTTAATATGATTTGATTATTTTGTTTCCTTTTTTTTCATCATCCTTTCAAATATCATATAACAGGAAACCATAATGAGAAATGCGGGAAAACTAATTCCATAGAATATAATTAAAGCAGGTAACACCTTCATAATGTAAAAAGTAATAATTAGCGATAAGACGATGATCATACTTGTTATTGGATTAATAATCATAAACAAGAATGAATTTTTTATAAGTGATAATAGTTTAAAATCGTAGTGAACATGAACAGGGAAAATATAAATTGTAGTCATCACTACGGCAAATATAAATAAATATAGAGGGATTGTCACGAAGGAAAAACTATTTTCAACCTTTAAGAAATGTAAATCAAGTACAACAATTGCGTAAAATACTGCAAGTACAATCCCGATTAAGTTACTTTTTAGAAATTCTTGTTTGTAGGTTTGCAAAAACGTTTTAAATATTGGAATATCCTTATCATCTTTAAGCCATCTACGGATGATTGAAAATAAGGTAACCGTAGCAGGCATTATTCCAAAAACAATTAATCCAAGGGCAGAAAATGTAAACCATAATAAATTTAAATAAGCAAGCTTAGAAATCCATTCAGTTAACAAGTAAAGTCGATTCATTGCAGATGATTTCATTGAGTACCTCCGTGAAACTGCTTTCAAAAATAAAGTTTTAAAGTGTAATTCTTACTATTATTATAAGCCAATTGTTTCCCATTGAACATGAAAAATATAGGAAGAAATACTGATATAAATAGATCTATTTATATTTAATATTAAGCAGTTGGAAACGTTTACTATAATATACAATTATGGTATTCTATTAATAGGTAGTTTGTATAATGGATAAACAAAGTGCGTAAGGAGGAATATTATGAACACAGTTCGTTGGGGAGTTTTGAGTACAGCTAACATTGCGCAAGGTCAACTGATTCCAGCTATTAAGCGTGCAAGAAATGCTGAAGTTCAGGCGATTGCCAGTCGGTCAAATAAAGTTCATGAAGTTGCTGAGAGATTAGACATTCCAAAGGCATACGAAAGTTATGAGGAGCTTTTAAATGATCCGGATATTGACGTGATTTATATTCCACTGCCAAATCATTTGCATAAAGAATGGATTATTAAAGCAGCTCGAGCAGGGAAACATGTGTTGAGTGAAAAACCAGTAACTTTGACGGCTGATGAAGCTAGAGAAGTTGTTAAAGTATGTAAGGATAATCATGTGTTATTTATGGAAGCTTTCATGTATCAGTTCCATTCTCAACATGCTCGTGTTCGTGAAATTTTGGCGAGTGGGGAAATTGGTGAAGTTAAATTAATGAAGGCAGCATTCTCTTTCTATATGGAACAAGCTGATCGTGATAAAAATATTCGCATGGATGTAGAAAAGGGTGGCGGCAGCATTTACGATGTTGGCTGTTATTGCATTCACTCTATCCGGAATATTTTACAAGAAGAGCCAAGGGAAATTCAAGTTCAAGCTGAAATGGACGAAGTGAGAAATATTGATTTAACGTCGTTTGTTCATATGAAAATGGAAAATGGAATTCCTGCCGTTTTTGACTGTAGTTTTGATATGAGTTTCCGTCATGAATATGAAATTATCGGGACAAAAGGGCGGATACAGGTTCCACGTGCATACCGACCAGATAAAAATGGTGGTGAAGGTTTAATTATTATTGAAAAAGATAATGAGGATAGAGTAGAAAAATTGATTGCCGATCAATATGCTTTAGAGGTAGAATATTTCTCTGAATGCGTCCTCCAAGGAAAAGAACCAATCTACACCGGAGAAAATACAATTAAGAATATGGAAGTTATTGAGGCGTGTTATAAAGCAATTGGAACAAAAGAAAAAGTATTTTTAAACGAATCTAAAAGGTAGGTGCAAGGGGTGAATTATAGTCGTTTAGGATCAACCGATTTAAAGATTAGTGAGTTAAGTTTTGGTACATGGGCAATCGGTGGAGATTGGGGAAATCATGATGATACGGAAGCACTCAAAGGGTTAGAACGTGCGATGGAAGCAGGCGTTAATTTCTTTGATACTGCGGATGTTTATGGAAGCGGCCACAGTGAAGAGCTACTGGCAAAGGCGACAAAAGGAAAAGAAGATACGATTCATATCGCGACAAAATTTTGTCGGGCTGGTGATATTCATGATCCGGAAAACTATAGTGAAAAAACCGTTCGTACATATTTAGAAAATAGTTTAAAACGGCTAAACCGCGAATATGTCGATCTCTATCAAATTCATTGTCCACCTCTAGAAATATTAAAGAATACCGATGTATTTACTGTCTTGGATAAACTAAAACAAGAGGGGAAAATCCGTTATTATGGCGTAAGTGTGGAAACCGTTGAAGAAGGATTGTTCTGTATGGAAAATCCAAATGTTCATGCACTTCAAGTCATCTTTAATATTTTCAGGCAAAAACCAGTGGAAGAATTATTTCCAGTTGCATTAGAAAAAGGGGTCGGTATTCTGGCAAGGGTACCTTTAGCTAGTGGATTATTAACAGGGAAATTCAAAAAGCACGTGACTTTTGAAAAGGATGATCACCGTCATTATAATCAAAATGGTGAGGCATTCAATGTTGGTGAAACTTTTGCTGGCCTCCCTTTTGAAAAGGGCGTAGAGTTAAGTGAACAATTACGCTGGATTGCAGATGAACGTGGCAATATGACAAGAGCGGCCTTAAGATGGATTTTGGACCATGAAGCTATTTCTTCAGTTATCCCTGGTTTCAAAAATGTAAAACAAGTAGAAGATAACTTAGCAGCAGTAACTGTCCCAAGCTTCACGTTTGATGACATGGAGCGTTTAAAAGACTTCTATTGGAAAGAAGTTCATGAACATATTCGTGGGGCTTATTAAAAGGAAATAAAGCTCTATATGGTTAATAAATCCCAATGAACAAATGAAACCCTATGTAGCATTTCATGGTAAATCATGTTACTAGGGTTTTTTTGTTTAGGCTGTTGCCTTTGTTTACTATTATAAAAGGAATTTATATCTTAAATAATATGGATAAAGATGATTGAAAGGGTTTTATTTAGAAGGAAAAAGTAGTAAAATAATAGTAAAATATTTTACTTTCTATTTCGCAAATAAATGGAAATAGGGTGAGGTAGGAGGGTAACAATGGCAACAATTAAAGATGTCGCGAAATTATCAGGCTTTTCGGTCACAACAGTATCACGCGTATTAAATAATGACTCGACTTTATCTGTCTCAGATGAAACAAGAGAAAAAATATATCAAGCAGCTGATCAATTAAATTATCGTAAAAAGACGGTCAGACCACATATAAAAAATATCGCCTTCCTATATTGGCTCACAGATAAAGAGGAATTGGAAGATGTGTACTTTAAAACGATCAGATTGGAAATTGAACAATTTGCAAAGAAGTACAATGTAGATTTGCACGTGTATAAAATTAATCAAGGAATTGAAGTTATCCCAAAAGATATAGAGGGATTTATAGCTGTTGGGGCATTTTCGTCTAGAGAACTGAACTATTTAAAGGAATTAACACCTTATGGGGTTTTTATTGATAGTTCTCCTGAGCCAGGGTATTATGATTCTGTTCGTCCAGACCTAAATTATATTACGGAAAGTGCCCTTGATTATTTTATTCATCATGGTCATACAGAAATTGGCTTCATTGGAGGGACATATCATAATCCAGATTCGGATCAGGAAGAGTTAGATATCCGTGAAAAACGGTTTAGAAGTTATTTGCAGGAAAAAAATTTACTAAATGAAGACTATATATTTGTCCACCGTGGATTCCAAGTGGAAAATGGCTATAATTTAATGAAAAAAGCAATTAATAAGCTAGGGGAAAACTTACCGACAGCTTTTTTCATTGCGGCAGATCCAATAGCGGTCGGAAGCTTACAAGCGCTAAACGAAAGCGGTATCTCGATTCCAAAGAGGGTAAGTATCATTAGTATAAATAATATAAGTATTGCAAAGTATGTCTCGCCACCATTAACGACCTTTCATATTGATATTAAGGAAATTTGTAAAAGTGCAATTGAATTATTACTTGAGCAAAAAACAAATAAAAGAAAAGTAGTTAAGACGTTGTATATAGGGTCTGAACTGATTTTACGAAAAAGTACATGAGCAAATAGAAGGTAATCATTCCCACAGTTTGTTCCAAATAAGCTGTGGGTTTACTTATGTTAAAAAGGCAACAAATCATTTTAGTAAAATATTTATGCATAATTAGTAAAATTTTTATTTACATATTTTATCTATCGTGGTATATTTAATTTAGTAAAACGCTTTCAGTAGTTTAATAAAAATATAGAAAGGGATGCTAACTATAATGAAGAGTAAAAAACTATTAGGGGTTATCAGTGGTTTAGCTTTAAGTCTTGCACTAGTAGGGTGTGGACCAAGTGATTCAGATTCAGGGAAAGAAAAGGAAAAAGCATCAGACAACAAAGGATATGACTTACTTGTATGGGAAGATATAGAGAAGTCTGATGGTATTAAGGATGCCATTGCAAAGTTCGAGAAAGATAATAATGTAAAGATAAAAATTGTTGAAAAGAACTATGCCAAACAAATAGAAGATTTACGATTAGATGGACCTGCGGGAACTGGACCGGATGTTTTAACAATGGCAGGTGACCAAATTGGAACAGCTGTTACTGAAGGTTTAATTAAAGAATTAAACGTTGGTGACGATGTGAAATCGATTTATACGGATGTTGCAATGGAATCTCAAACGGTTGATGGAAAAGTATATGGACTACCAAAAGCAGTTGAGACGACCGTTCTTTTCTATAATAAAAATATTGTTTCTGAAGACAAATTACCTAAAAGTTTAGATGAATGGTATGATTTATCGAAAAAATTAACTGATGGTACGAATTATGGATTTCTAGCTTTATTTGACCAAATCTATTATGCACAAGGTATTATGAGTGGGTATGGTGGTTATATTTTTGGTAAAGATGACAATGGTGGATTTAATGCAAATGATATTGGGTTAAATAATAAAGGTGCGATTGAAGCCGCAAATTATTTTAGTAAGTTTTATAAAGATGGTATTTTCCCAGCTGGTATTATCGGTGAACAAGGTATAAATGTTTTAGATAGCTTATTCTCAGAAGGAAAAGCAGCTGCAGTTATCTCAGGACCATGGAATGTAGAACCTTTTGCAAAAGCAGGTATTAATTTTGGGATTGTTGAACTTCCATTATTACCGAATGGTGAGCATATGAGTTCGTTTGTTGGAGTGAAAAGTTATAATGTGAGTTCTTACTCAAAAAATCCAGAATTAGCTGAAAAACTTGTTGCTTTCTTAGCAAATGAGGAAAATTCGAAAACTCGTTATGAAATTACGAAGGAAGTACCTGCTGTTAAAGCACTCGCTAATGATCCTATTGTAACTGAAAGTGAAGTTGCTAAAGCTGTTGCAGCACAATCTCAATATGCCGAATTAACACCGAATATTCCGGCAATGAACCAAGTTTGGAAACCAATTGATGCTGCATTACAAACAATTGCAACTGGAAAGGCACAACCAAAAGACGCGCTTAATCAAGCAGTAGAAACAATTAAAGGTCAAATCGAAGCAAATAATGCCAGCAAATAATTGAAATAAAAATAAAGAATGGCATCAATGATTATCTGTGTTGATGCTATTCTTCTTTTACCGAATTTATCGTTCCTTCTCCAAATGAAATGTTGTTTTTCCTTATGAGTAATAATTGTGAAGATAATAAAGAAGGTGAAAAGAAATGCAGCATCGGAAAATTGCTACATTATTATCCATAGTTCCAGGTTTCGGACAATTTTATAATAAACAAATTATTAAAGGTCTTATCTATTTAATCGTAACAATTGCTTTTTTCTTAGCCTTTGGTGATCTATTGAATATGGGGCTTTGGGGGATCTTTACTTTAGGAACAGAGGTGCCACGTGATAATTCAATTTTTCTCTTAGCAGAAGGGATTATTGCGATTATCGTATCGTGTTTTGGACTAGCTATATATTACATGAACTTTAGAGATGCTTACAAAAATGGTAAATTGAGGGACGAAAATAAACCAGTAAGTTCATTAAAAGAACAATATCATAATTTAATTGAACAAGGCTATCCTTATGTGGTTAGTGGTCCTTCATTATTTATTTTAATTTTTGCTGTCATTTTTCCAATTCTTTTTAGTTTTGCTTTAGCATTTACAAACTACGACTTATACCATTCACCTCCAGCTAAATTAGTAGATTGGGTAGGTTTACAAACATTTAAAAATATATTTACCGTAGATATTTGGCGTTCAACATTTTTCGATGTATTAGGTTGGACAATTGTATGGACGTTAGTTGCATCAACGTTACAAGTAGCACTTGGAATCTTTATGGCAGTGTTAGTTAATCAAAAAGGAATTCGCTTCAAAGGTTTAATTCGTACGGTATTAATTTTACCTTGGGCTGTCCCTGGATTTGTAACAATTTTAATCTTTGCTGGGCTATTTAATGATACGTTCGGTGCGATTAATAATGATATTTTAGCAATGTTAGGTATTGATCCGATACCATGGATGACGAATGCACAATGGACAAGAATTGCCTTACTAGCAATGCAAGGCTGGTTGGGATTCCCT
This sequence comes from Bacillus andreraoultii, assembly GCF_001244735.1. Classification (GTDB taxonomy): domain Bacteria; phylum Bacillota; class Bacilli; order Bacillales; family Caldibacillaceae; genus Caldifermentibacillus; species Caldifermentibacillus andreraoultii. Next base: position 95,621 of record NZ_LN868936.1, on the reverse strand, counting down.
TATATTTTCATTGTAACAACAGGAGTCTTACAATCAATTCCATCTGATTTATATGAGGCTGCAACGATTGATGGTGCATCAGCGTTCAAGAAGTTTAGACATATTACATTACCGCTTATTTTGATAGCGATGGCACCAATTATTATTACGCAGTACACATTTAACTTTAATAACTTTAATATTATTTACCTATTTAACGGTGGTGGACCTGCAGTACCTGGCTCAACTGCTGGAGGTACAGATATTCTTGTATCCTGGATATACAAATTAACAATGCAATCAAGTCAATATGCCTTAGCTGCAGCTTTAACGATTTTACTCTCTATCTTCGTTATTGCAATTGCATTATGGCAATTCAGGAGAACGAATTCGTTTAAAGAGGAGGTGTAACTCATGCATCTAAGTTCAAAAGCAAGAAGGAATATAGGTTTGGGAGCTACCTATCTAATCATAGCTATTGTAATGGTGATAATCATATACCCGTTACTTTGGACAATAGGCGCTAGTTTCAATCCGGGTAATAGTCTTATCAGTACTTCTATTATTCCGAAAAGTCCAACTTTAGAGCATTATAGGGAACTGTTTGCAGGTAAAGAGAGTCTTCAATATGGTCATTGGTTTATGAATTCGCTGAAGATTAGTATATTTACAATGGTCGGCTCGCTCATTACAGTTTCCTTTACTGCATACGCTTTTTCCCGTTTTAAGTTTAAAGGAAGAAAAAATGGGTTAATGTTATTTTTACTCTTACAAATGATACCACAATTTTCGGCACTCGTTGCGTTATTCGTTTTAGCGCAAATGTTAGGTTTAATGAATAATCATTGGTTATTAATTTTACTTTATATCGGTGGACAAATCCCGATGAATACTTATCTAATGAAGGGTTACATGGATTCGATTCCGATAGATCTAGATGAAAGTGCAAAAATTGATGGTGCAAGTAGCACGAGAATATTTTTTCAAATAATTATGCCTTTATCTAGACCGATGCTTGCAGTTGTGGCGATGAACGGGTTTACAGGTCCGTTGGGTGATTTTGTACTATCTTCAACAATTCTTAGAACACCTGAATCTTATACATTACCAATTGGGTTGTATAAATTAGTTAACGATGTTATGGGAGCAAGTTATACTACTTTTGCAGCAGGAGCGATTTTAATAAGTATACCAATTGCTGTTGTCTTCCTAATATTACAAAAACAATTTGTTAGCGGATTAACTGCTGGTGGTACGAAGGGATAATTTATTGAAAAGGAGCTTAAAAATGAACAACTTTGATAAAACTTATGTAACAGATGCGAAGTTTATGTTGCATGGGGGTGATTATAATCCAGATCAATGGTTAGACCGACCTGATATATTAAATGATGATATTCGGCTCATGCAGTTAGCTCATACAAATGCATTTTCAGTTGGAATCTTTGCATGGAGTACGTTGGAGCCAAAAGAAGGAGTTTACAATTTTGAATGGCTGGACCAAATTATTGATAACATTTACAAGATTGGTGGCCGAGTCATATTAGCGACACCAAGTGGGGCGCGACCTGCTTGGATGTCCCAAAAGTATCCTGAAGTATTGAGAGTAAATGAATACCGTCAAAAGCAACTTCACGGAGGACGTCATAATCATTGTTTTACTTCACCAGTTTATCGGGAAAAGACGCAAAAAATGAACCGTATGCTTGCTGAACGGTACGGTAAACACCCTGCGTTATTAATGTGGCATGTTTCAAACGAATACGGTGGCGAATGTCATTGCGATTTATGTCAAGAGGATTTTCGTAATTGGTTGAAAGAAAAATATAATAATGATTTGAAAGCTTTAAATGATGCATGGTGGGGACCTTTCTGGAGTCATACCATTTCTGACTGGTCACAAATTGAATCACCTTCACCAATTGGGGAAAATGCTGTACATGGTTTGACGCTTGACTGGAAACGTTTTGTTACTGATCAGACAATCTCTTTCTTTGAAAATGAAATTGTACCACTGAGAGAAATCACACCAAATATACCAGTTACTACAAACTTCATGGCAGATACATTTGATCTTATTCCATTCCAAAGTTTGGACTATAGTAAATTTGCGAAACACGTCGATGTGATTAGTTGGGATGCCTACCCAGCATGGCATAATGATTGGGAATCAACTGCTGATTTAGCGATGAAAGTTGGTTTTATCGATGACTTGTATAGAAGTTTAAAACAGCAGCCATTTCTTCTATTGGAATCAACACCAAGTCTTGTTAACTGGCATTCTGTAAATAAAGCTAAACGTCCAGGGATGCATTTGTTATCATCACTACAAATGGTTGCACATGGTTCGGATAGTGTGATGTATTTCCAATGGAGAAAATCACGTGGTTCGTCTGAGAAGTTTCATGGTGCCGTTGTTGATCATGATAATAGTCCAAATAACCGTGTATTTAAAGAAGTGGCAAAAGTAGGGGAAACGCTAGAAAAGTTAAGTGATGTTGTCGGTACAAACCGTCCCGCTGATGTTGCAATCCTTTATGATTGGGAGAGCAATTGGGCGTTGAATGACGCTCAAGGTTATGGTTTGGATACGAAACGATATCCACAAACATTACAAGAGCATTATCGAACATTCTGGGAAAATGATATACCAGTTGATGTCATTACGAAAGAACACGATTTCTCAAGTTATAAGTTATTAATTGTACCTATGCTCTACTTAATAAATGAAGAAACCATTGCCCGTTTGAAAGAATACGTTGCAAACGGTGGAAAATTAGTTATGACCTATATAAGTGGGATCGTGAACGAACATGATTTAACTTATTTAGGTGGTTGGCATCCAGATTTGCAGGAAGTTTTTGGAATTAACCCTGTAGAAACAGATACGTATTATCCGAAAGATGAAAATCGTGTTCACTACAATGGAAAGACTTATACGTTAAAAGACTACGCAACAATCATTGACGTAAAAGGTGCAACGGTTGAGGGAAGTTATGACCAAGATTTCTATGCTGGAACACCTGCGGTTACAAGTCATTCATTTGGAAAAGGGAAAGCCTACTATATTGGTGGTAGACTAGAACATTCATTCCACGAAGAATTTTATTCAGGATTGATGGAAGAGCTGTCTATTAAGCCAGTTGTTTCTGTTAAACATGGAAAAGGTGTTTCTGTTCAAGTAAGACAAGATCATGAGAAAAATTATATTTTTGTTATGAACTTCACTGAAAGGCAGCAAATGATTTTCTTTGATCAACCTGTTAGAGATGTAATAACTAAAGAAGAATTAAAAGGTCAAGTAGAACTTGGTATATATGAAGTGAAAATAGTCGACGAGACAAGATAGACTTATCCACCTACTCATCCTAGATCTTACACCCATTCGAAAACTGTGTTAGTAGTTTAGAATGGGTGTTTTTTTTTTAGATGATCGTAAGCGCATTCAATGAATTGAGGATATATCTCTATAAAAATACATAAAGGGAGACGTATTTATGAGAGGAAAACGGAATACGAAGATGATCTATTTTATTCTCATCTTTTCACTAATCTTAAATTTTAGTAGTTTAAATTTTTCTTATGCTGCCCAAAGTGATTCAAGTAATTTGTTAGTAAATGGAGGGTTTGAAAAAGACTTTTGGAATGTTGAAGGATGGAATATTGAATCAAACGATTGGGACTTTGTTGATATCAATTGGTTTGAATATTCCGAGGATGAATGGATAAAACCTGCAGAAGGTGACTATGGATTGAAATATTGGATAAAAGATACTACACCTGATAAGGTCTCTTTTACTATAAAACAAACTCTTTCTACATTAGAACCAGGCTTTTATGAATTATCCGTTCAGTCGATGGGTGGAGCAAATGATGAGGCTGGAGAGATACAACTTTTTGCCGGGGGTCAAACGTCTGATGTGAAAGCAACAACGGATTATAATAATTGGGAGACGATATCTTTGAAATTTGAAGTAGATAAAGAGTCTAATATTGAGGTAGAAGCGAATATTACAGGAAAGTCAAATGCTTGGGGATATATTGATAATTTCCAGCTTAAAAAGGTAGACAAGCCTGTTGAAAGTGATATTTTCATTGAAAAAGTAGAAGGAATCCCGAATGATTTTATTAAAGGTGTTGATGTATCCAGTATTATTTCTTTGGAAGAGAGCGGTGTAAAATTTTACAACGAATCTGGTAATGAGCAAGATATTTTTCAAACTTTAGCAGATTCAGGGGTAAATTATGTTCGAGTACGCGTTTGGAATGACCCTTACGATAGTAATGGAAATGGCTATGGCGGAGCAAATAATGATTTACAAAAAGCAATGAAAATCGGAAAAAGAGCTACTGCAAACGGAATGAAGCTATTGGTCAACTTTCATTATTCTGATTTTTGGGCTGACCCAGCCAAGCAACAATCACCGAAAGCATGGAAGAATTTAAGTTTTAAAGAGAAAAAAGAGGCACTTTATAACTTTACGAAAGATAGCTTACAAACCATGTTAAATGCGGGAATCAATATTGGCATGGTCCAGGTAGGGAATGAAACGAACGGTGGAGTTGCCGGCGAAACGGATTGGACAAAAATGAGTGAGTTGTTTAATGCAGGTAGTAAAGCAGTAAAAGATGTGGACTCCAATATTTTAGTCGCTTTACATTTTACGAATCCGGAAACGACCGGTAGATATGCAAGCATTGCAAAAACATTGGAGGAAAATGGTGTTCAATATGATGTATTTGCCAGCTCTTATTATCCATTCTGGCATGGTACACTCGATAACCTCACACAAGTATTAAAACAAGTAGCAGATACGTACGGTAAAAAAGTTATGGTTGCAGAAACTTCTTATACGTATACAGCTGAGGATGGTGATGGACATGAAAATACAGCACCGAAGAATGTTGGACAAGTATTAAATTATCCAATTACAGTTCAAGGTCAAGCACAGTCCGTTCGGGATGTGATTGAAGCAGTTGTTCATGTAGGAAACGCTGGTATTGGCGTATTTTATTGGGAACCTGCATGGTTACCTGTTGGCCCTGCGGAAAACTTGGAATCTAATAAACTACTTTGGGAGAAATATGGATCCGGTTGGGCATCAAGTTATGCAGCTGAATATGACCCTGAAGATGCCGGTAAATGGTACGGTGGAAGTGCTGTAGACAATCAAGCCTTGTTTGATTTTACAGGACATCCGTTACCTTCTTTAAATGTATTTAAATACGTTAATATGGGTTCAGTCGCATCGCTGAAAATTGATGAGGTAAAAAATGTTGTGGTTGATATGAATTATGGAGAAACCATTACTTTACCAGAAACGGTAGAAGTTATTTATAATAATCGTAGCACGGCTAAAGTTAAGGTTACTTGGAATGAAAATCAATTAAATGATATTCAGGCAAAAGGTGTTGGAACCTATGAAATTAAGGGGACTATTGAAGGTGGATTAACTGTAAAGGCTACGATTAATATCCTACCAAAAAACTATGTGATTAATCCAAGTTTTGAAGAAAATGATCAATCTATGTGGAAAATTACATATGGAGAGAATACTGAGCCTCATACAAGTTTCCAAAATAAAGCGTCAGATGCAAAATCTGGGGATTATTCCTTACACTTTTATTCAGAGGATAAAGTTGATTTTCAAGTAGAACAAACGATAACAAACTTAACCCCCGGATATTATAACTTTAATATGTTTATTCAAGGTGGAGATGCAAATAATTCCCACATGTATATATATGCTAAAGTAGGGGACAAAACATATACAAAGGAGACATCGGTAAATGGCTGGGTAAATTGGAACAATCCAGAAATAGAAGATATTCTAATAACAGAAGGAACGGTAACTATAGGTGCTGTGGTGAAAGCGGATGCCGGTGCTTGGGGAACTCTTGATGATTTTAATTTATATTATGCACGTGAGTATAAGGCTAAAGAGCCAACAGACCCAAATACACCGCCAGCTGAGGAACCATCCGAATCAAGTACACCGCCAGCTAAACCATCTGATTCAAATAAACCACCAGTTGAAGATTCAGTTGGAAAAGATAAAAGTCCTGGAGTAGGAAAGGCGAATGAGGATGGAAATTTACCGAAGAACAATACAAGTACAGATCGAACTACAACGAATAAAGATAATCAAAATGCACCAACAGATACTATAACAGATAGTAAGAATGAGGTAAATAAAGCCAACAACATCAAGAAAGATAAATTACCGTCTACAGCTACAAACTATCCTAGTATTGCTTTTATAGGTGTTTTACTAATTGTTTTAGCTATACTTTTGAATAGTAAAAGAAAGAAACAATAAAAAATATTTAAGCTGGGACATTTCTAGAAGTTTTCTGTAAGGATGAACAAAATGAGGTTTAAGCCGCCGCGCAAAGCGAATGATATTTCTTGAACCTACTTAAACCTCCTGTAAATGATTCTAATATTCTTTAAAAATTTCTCTTTTGTTCCAGTCACTTTTAAAAAGAAGGAAGAAGCTATAAAATGAATCAAATTTTATTACAAAGAGTTTATGAAAAGTGTGTACATCCAGAAGGTCTTCGCATCCTCATCGACCGCCTCTGGCCCCGCGGAATTAAGAAGGAAGATGCTCAACTTGACTTTTGGTTTAAGGAAGTTGCTCCAAGTCCGGATTTGAGAAAATGGTTTGGTCACGAGCCTGATAAGTTCCCAGACTTCAGCGAGCGTTATATTCAAGAATTACGAAATGATGAGGTGAAATCGAATAAGGTAGATGAAATATGTCGTCTTCTTAAAGATAATGACATCATCCTTTTATTTGGTGCGAAAGATGAAGTGCATAATCACGCAGTTGTGTTAAGAGAGGAAATTTTAACAAGAATAGCGAAATGAGTTATAAAATAAAAAAACCAGTCAAACGGAACTCTTTGTTGGACTGGTTTTTGTTTGTTTAGCAAATTGAAAACGATAAATTCCAATTCCTACTTTTCAACGTATGTGTGCAAAAGAAAGACTCTGATTACATAAGTTTGCAGTCGAAAAAAAGTTTATTTTGGTGACTACGGCTATCATCTCTTCAGGGCACGGTCACCTACATTCCCATTAAATATGAAATTTTGCGATTTGGTCTTGTAATTCCTCAGCCATCGCAGAAAGTGTTTGAGCGGAAGAGGTGACTTCTTCCATCGTAGCTAATTGCTCTTGTGAAGCTGCAGCAACTTCTTCAGATGACTTTTCGTTTTCATGAGCGACGTTTACAAGATTTTGTTCGTTTTCAGTTATATAATTTACTTGATCTAACACGTGTTTTGAATGGTTAGCCATTTCTTTCAAAAGTGGAGTTAATGATTGTAAACTACGTTGAATTTGTGAAAATTTATCCTTCGACTCTGTTGAAATATCAATTCCGTTCGCTACAACTTCGACAACATTTTGCATGAGAGTAAATGCTTGTGAAGTTTCGTCTTGAATGGTTTTAATGATGTTTTCAATGTTTTTTGCTGAGTTTCTTGATTGTTCCGCTAAGTTGCGGACTTCATCTGCGACAACAGCAAATCCCCTTCCGTATTCTCCAGCTCTTGCAGCTTCTATAGCGGCATTTAACGCAAGTAGATTTGTCTGTTCACTAATATCGCTGATGGTTGCTGTTATATTGTCAATCTTTTCTGTTTTGGATAGAAGCTCATTAATTTTTTCACTCGCTTGTGATACGGACGCATTAATGAATCCCATTTGGTCAACCGTTTTGTTTACGGAAATAACCCCATCTTTTGCTTGGATTGTAATTTGCCCTGCCATATCATTAATGTTCTCTGTTTGAGTTGTAAATCGTTCAATTGTGTCATTCACTTTATTAAGTGCTAATAAATTATTTTCTAAGCTTGACGTTTGTAATTCTGCTCCATCGGAAACGTGTTGAATGACGTACGATACTTGTTCAGCTGTATGTGTAGATTGTTCTGAACTTGCCATTAATTCTTGTGCCGAGCTGGATAGCTGATTAGATGCCACTTGGATTTGTTGAATCATCATTTTCATATTTTCAATCATAATACGAAAGGTTTGAAACAACTGAGCCACTTCATCTTTAGACTTTAATGCTTTTACTTGAACGTTAAAATCGCCATTAGCCATTTTTTCTGAAATCATCATTAAAGAATGGAGTGGTTTAATTTTTCTTTGCAGTAATAAAAGGAAAGTAATAATAAAAATAGATACAAAAGCAACGGAAGAAATCGCGATATGTAGTGAGTTTTCAAACGTACTTTGTGCATCTTTGGATCGTAAACTTACCCAATCACCTAATTCCTTTTCAAAAACATCCATATATCCTTTTAAGGCACTTTTCTTTACTTTATAGCCTTCTCCAGTAATTAGCGCCTGTGCACGTCCTACATCACCGCTTTCCATTCCTTTTAGTACTTCTGATTCAATGGTTAAAAGGTTTTCATTTCCTACCTTTAGTTCATTCATAATACGAATTAATTTTTCTGGTGCATCTAACTTTTTCAAGCGATCCATCACTTTTTTAATCAAAGGTTCTTCCATATTCGAACTACTGTTGTATGCATGTAAATATTGGGATTTTTCCAATAAAGCATAGTTACTTAATTGTTCTGACCGAAAATTAATTGATTCATAAATTTTGGAAGATAGTTCTTTCAGCTCTAATTCTTCCTCGATTGCATCCGTACGTTCATTCATAGAAGATATGAGAGAGGAAATACTTATACCATTCAGTATTAATAGTAGTAAAATGACAATAATCATTATTTTTAGCATTCTTGATATCTTCAAGGCTAGCACCTCCTTAAATTTTAATAGGGTAATCATTTATTTTCGGTCTTAATTCAAAGATAGTACGAAATGGAAAGGTTTTCAATAGAATTAAGTAAATTATATATAAAAAACTTTCAAAAGAACCATTTAATTACTTAATCGTATAGTTTATAATTAAAGTAACGAGAAGTAGTACATTCTTGGTGAATGCTTGATTAATGGAGGGATGAATACATGCATGTGGATATGCCGTTAGAAGAATTGAAAACTTATACAGGAAAAAGCCCCAAACCAAAAGAGTTTGATGAGTATTGGGAGCGTGCACTACAAGAACTTGAAAATCAGCCACTAGACTATCAATTGGAACGAGTACAATATCCATCATCACAAGTGGATTGCTATAACTTGTACTTTACTGGTATCGGTCATGCGAAGATTCGTTGTATGTTAGCAAAGCCAAAACATATTCAAAAAGCTGGCCCTGGCATTGTTATGTTTCACGGTTATGGCAATAGTAGTGGAGATTGGTTTGATAAAGTTTCTTATGCAGCGCTTGGGTTTACCGTACTTGCAATGGATTGTCGTGGTCAAGGTGGTTATTCAACAGATCCGTTAAGTGTAAACGGTACCACGCTACGTGGGCATATTATTCGAGGTTTGGATGATCCAAATCCAGATCACTTATATTATCGAAATGTTTTTCTCGATACAGTACAAACGGCAAGGATTCTCATGTCGATGGAAGAAGTTGACGAAAATCGAGTTGGTGTATATGGGGTATCGCAAGGTGGAGCGCTAGCAACTGTTTGTGCTGCTTTGGAACCTAGAATTAAAGAAATGGTTGCTGCTTATCCGTTTCTTTCAGACTATCAACGTGTGTGGGAAATGGACATGGCTAGCTCTGCTTATGAAGAACTTGTCTATTATTTCCGCCAATTTGATCCAAATCATGAAAAACACGAAGAAATTTTTAATCGTTTAGGTTATATTGATATTCAAAACTTAGCGGATCGAATTAAAGCACGTGTACTTTGGGTAACTGGACTAAAAGATACGATCTGTCCACCATCTACACAATTTGCTGCATATAACAAAATTACTTCAAATAAAGAGTTACTTTTATACCATGAATATGGACATGAATATTTGTTAGGTTTGGCGGATAAAGCAATGGAGAGATTCTCAAAGTTATAATAGTAGGAGGGAATGGAAAATGGCGATTATTGAATTTCCAAAAGGGATGAAGTGGGGGGCTGCAACGGCTTCCTATCAAATTGAAGGAGCTGTTCATGAAGATGGTAGAGGGTTATCTATCTGGGATACTTTTTCTCATACCCCAGGGAAAATAATAAATGGGGATAATGGTGATGTTGCTTGTGATAGTTACCACCGTTATGAAGAAGATATCGATTTATTAAAAGAACTAGGAGTAGATGTTTACCGGTTTTCCGTTGCTTGGCCGAGAATATTTCCAAATGGCACGGGTGAGGTTAGTCAAAAGGGATTAGAATACTATCATCGTGTCGTGGACAAATTAATCGAGAATGGCATCGAGCCGATGTGCACCCTTTATCATTGGGATCTTCCTCAAGCTCTTCAAGATAAAGGTGGATGGGCAAATAGGGAAACAATTAGCGCATTTGTGCATTACGCTGAAACAATGTTCAAAGAATTCAATGGAAAAATTAAGTATTGGATTACGCTAAATGAACCATGGTGTATCTCGTTCTTATCGAATTATATCGGGGCACATGCGCCAGGCTTTCAAGATTTACAACTTGCCACTGATATCTCCCATCATTTATTAATTGCTCACGGAAAAACAGTAAAGAAGTTTATAGAGATGGAAATAGAAGGGAAAATCGGTTTTGCGCCGAACACAACTTGGTTAGAACCATATAGCAATAAACAAGAAGATATTGATGCTTGCCATAGAGAAATTGGACACTATGTAGAATGGTTTATGGATCCGGTTTTTAAAGGGGAATATCCAAGGTTTCTACTAGATTGGTTTGAGAAAAAGGGTGTAACGTTACACATTCAAGATGGTGACTTAGAGGAGATACACCAACCTATTGATTTTCTAGGAATTAATTTTTATAACGGTTATATCGCCCGTTACAAAGAGAATGAAGGATTATTTGATTTTGAATATGTTGAGATGGGTTATGAGCGAACGGATATTGATTGGCCAATTTTTCCAGAAGGTTTCTATAAAGTATTAACGTATATTCATCATCGCTACGGTAATGTCCCAATCTATATAACTGAAAATGGCGCTTGTTATAATGATGAGCCAAGTAACGGGAGAGTTCGTGATGATAAGCGGATTAAATATTTACAACAACATTTAACAGCTCTTTCACGTGCGATTGAATCTGGTGTTAATATTAAAGGATACTGCGTTTGGTCTTTATTAGATAATTTTGAGTGGGCAGAAGGATATAGTAAAAGATTTGGAATTATCCATGTAGACTACCATACGTCGGAGAGAACAAAGAAAGATAGTTTCTATTGGTATAAAAAGCTAATCGCTAATAACTGGTTTGAAATGTAAGGTAATATATATGTTAAAATTAACTTAAAATATTAACATATATAAAGTTATATTAGAAAACAATTTTAATATTTTTTGAGAAAAAAGTACTTTTTTTAAAAATAATCGTTGACCGGAAATCGCTTTCAATGTATACTTGTATTGTAAGTTAACGATAACTTAACTAAGAGAGAGGAAAGGGCGGTTAATATGAAAAAGCTATTATTATTACTCGCAAGCTTAACGTTAGTATTTACTCTTGCAGCTTGCGGCAGTGGATCAAAAGACAATTCTAGTGGAAAATCTGGTGGAGATTCTTCTGCAAGTGAGAATTGGAAAGATAAAGATCCATCTGAAATTAAAGGCGATATTACGGTTATTACACAAAGAACTGATATTGTAGACACTGTTTTTAAAGATTATGCAAAAGAATTTCAAAAGAAATATCCAAATGTAAATGTTAATTTCGAAGCGTTAACTGATTATGGTGGTGAAATTATGCCACGTATGAATACGAAAGATTATGGTGATGTGTTGTTAATCCCAACACAAATTCCAATTGCTGATATTCCACGTTACTTCGAGCCACTTGGTTCATTAGAAGATATGCAAAAGGATTACTTAGGCGTTGAAGAAAGAGCAGTCGATGGAAAAGTTTACGGTATTCCGATTGCAATGACTTATACGGGTGTTATTTATAATAAAAAAGTATTTGAAGAAGCAGGCGTTGAAAAGTTACCGAAAACACGAGAAGAATTTTTAGATGCATTACAAAAAGTGAAAGATAACACAGATGCAATTCCTATGTATACAAACTATGCAGCTGGCTGGCCATTAACACAATGGGAAGGTGCCGTTACGACAACTGCTGGTGACGTTGATTATTACAACGTAAAATTGTTGGACGACCCTACTCCATTTGATAAAGGTGACGTACATTACAACCATTATAAATTAATGTTCGATGTTGCTAATAAAGGTTTAATTGAAAAAGACCCATTAACAACAGATTGGGAATCTTCTAAGACGATGATGAATCAAGGTAAAATTGCTACGATGGTATTAGGGTCTTGGGCACTTGAACAAATTCAAGGTGCTGGGGAAAACGGTGATGACATTGCAATTATGCCATACCCAACAGATGCAGATAAGGTCATTTTCCCACTTGGTGCGGACTTCAATATTGCTGTTAACAAAAACAGTGAAAATAAAGATGCTGCAATGGCATGGGTGGATTGGTTCATCCATGATTCAGGATATTCTGTAGAACAAGCTGGTGGAATTAGTGCAGCTAAAGATGTTCCACTACCTGATGCATTAAAAGAAGCTGAAGAAGAAGGGGCATTATTCTTAACATTAACTCCATCTCCTGAAGACAAACAAGGTTTAGCAGATAAGATTGATAAAGAAGCAGAAGTAGGTTTATGGTTAGAAGATCGTAAAAAAGAAATCATCGAAGCTGCCATTGGTAATAGAAAAGAAAGTTATGATGATATTATGAAAAAATGGAACGAAGATTGGAAAGCAGCTTACGATAAAATTGTAAATAAATAATATGTAGATAATTTCGTGTCATGTTTCAAGGACTGGAAAGTGTAACCCTTGGCTAATAGGAAAGTATAAATCTTCCAATTTCTATTTTCCTATACAGATAAGCGCACAAGGAAGGCTTTGGCAGCATTGCATCGCAGCCGAAAAAAGCTTTTTCGGCGAACTGCGGCTCTGCTTTCGCCTGGAGGCTCGGCAATCGCCGAGTTTTCTTTACACTTTCCTTTCCTAATTTCTTAACGAAACGAGTTAGGAGGGCAACACATGTTTAAACTATCAAACATGTCTTATAGTGCTCAAAGAAGGTTTTTAATAGTAAGTTTTTTAATTGTTCCACTTACATTATTAATAACTTTTACGTTCATACCAGTTATTAATATGATTGGTTACAGTTTTACAGATTGGAACGGATTTAGTGAAAAGAATTTTGTTGGTTTAGAAAACTATATAACACTATTTACTGATCCAGAATATTTTGCGGTGTTTAAAGTTAGTTTGTATTATTTTGTGGGCTCCATAGTTCAGCTAACCCTCGCCTTGTACTTTGCCACAATTCTAAGCTTTAAAATACGAGCAAAAAATTTCTTTAAAGGTGTACTCTTCTTCCCATATTTGATAAATGGTGTTGCTATTGGATTTATTTTCTTATTCTTTTTCAAACCGGACGGCGGACTTGATACAGTCTTAAACATGATTGGTCTTGGCTCATTTGACCATTTGTGGTTAGGTGATCCAAAAATCATTAACGTATCACTCGTTGGAACTTCTGTTTGGCGGTACATGGGTAATAACTTTATTATCTTTTTAGGTGCGATTTCATCGATACCTAGTGAACTATATGAAGCTGCAGAAATGGATGGTGCGAATAGATGGCACCAATTTAAATATATTATTTTCCCAAGTATAAAGATTATTATTTCATTAAACTTAATCTTAGCTGTTAGTGGGGCTATTAGTGCCTTCGAAATTCCGTATATTATGACAGGTGGTTCAAATGGAAGTGAAACGTTTGTTATTCAAACGGTAGATACGGCGTTTAAGTACGGAAAGATCGGACTTGGTTCTGCGATGGCTGTTGTCTTAATGTTAATTGTTGTGATTGTAACAGTTATTCAAAGGAAGTTCTTCAGTGAGGGGGATGCATGATGGGCCAAATGAAATATAGACTAGCAAGTGTTGGTAAATATTTGTCCCTAATCCTAGGAGTCATCGTAGCAATATTACCTATTTTGATTGTATTGTTTGCTTCGTTTAAGACAAGCACCGAATATACGTCTACTGGAGTGTTAGTTCCTCCACACGATTGGACAAACTTCGAGAATTATAAGCGTGCCTTTGTTGAAGGAAATATGTTAACTGGTTTCAAAAATACAGTGTTTATTCTTTCTATCTCTTTATTAGGAACTACTTTAATCGGGGCGATGGTTGCCTTCGTATTAAATCGATTTAAATTTATTGGAAGTAAATTAATTTTAAATCTTTTTCTATTAGCGGCTTTAGTGCCTGGCGTTACGACTCAAATCGCTACATTCCAAATTGTTAACGGATTAGGTTTGTTTAATACCATTTGGGCAGCAATCATCTTGTATTTAGGTACAGATATTATTGCCGTCTACATCTTCTTACAATTTATGGAAAGCATACCGGTTTCATTGGATGAGTCAGCTATGCTTGATGGTGCAAGTTATTTTACCATCTTTAGAAAAATTATTCTTCCATTGCTAAAACCGGCGATTGTAACTGTCATTATTATTAAAGGTGTGAATGTATATAACGATTTCTATACGCCATTTCTTTACATGCCGAAAACCGATTTAATGACGATTTCAACATCGTTATTTAAATTTAAAGGTCCATTTGGTTCTGAATGGGAAGTTATTTGTGCTGGGATTATGATTGCGATTATTCCAACATTAATTGCTTTCTTATCATTACAAAAATATATTTATAACGGTTTTTCAAATGGAGCTGTTAAATAAGGAGTTTCATTTTGTTTCTACAAAAATAGGTATTTACTGAAAGGAGTATATAAATGTCTGAAGTAAAAATTATTGGTGAAGCTTTACCGAATATTCCGTGGGAGGAAAAACCACAGGATACACAATTCCCAGTTTGGCGTCATTCAGCAAACCCGATTATCAAACGCAATCCGACAAAGGGAATTGCTCGAATTTTTAATAGTGCTGTTGTTCCTTATGAAGGAAAATTTATCGGGGTATTCCGTGCAGAAACAATTAACGGTAGACCTCACCTCCATCTTGGTTGGAGTGATGATGCGATTAACTGGAAAATTGAAGAAGAACGTATCCCGTTTGTTGATGAAGAAGGGAACCCATTCCAGCCCAAATATGCATATGATCCTCGTTTAGTGAAAGTAGAGGATGTGTATTATATTATTTGGTGTACGGATTTTTATGGAGCAAGTATTGGATTAGCGAAGACAACTGATTTTAAAACATTTGTACGATTAGAAAATCCATTTTTACCATTTAACCGTAATGGCGTGCTTTTCCCGAAAAAGATAAATGGAAACTACCTCATGTTATCTCGTCCAAGTGATAGTGGTCATACCCCATTTGGTGACATATTTGTCAGTGAAAGTCCTGATTTAGTTTATTGGGGAAAACACCGACATGTTATGACAAAAGGTGGAGAAGGTTGGTGGCACAACGTTAAAATTGGCGGTGGACCGGCACCAATTGAAACGACTGAAGGATGGTTACTATTCTTCCATGGTGTAACGGGAACATGTAATGGTTTGGTATATAGTATGAGTGCGGTGATTCTTGATAAAGATGAACCTTCTAAAGTGAAATATCGTTGTAAAAATCTTGTCTTGACTCCTGAAGAATGGTATGAGGAAAGAGGCTTTGTCAATAATGTCATCTTCCCTTGTGCAGCATTAGCGGATGCAGAAACAGGTCGGATTGCCATTTATTATGGTGCAGCAGATACATATGTTGCAATGGCGTATACAACTGTTGATGAGATCGTTAATTATGTGAAGGAGAATCACGAAGAAGTTGGCGACGATAAGGAAATTGGTATTATGTAATACTGGAACTTTTTGTAATATTTGTACCCCCTTTATATTTAAATAGATTTGCACGACTTTGAATTTTATTTGAAGCCGTGTGGTGGAGCGGATGTTCGAGATTTACGGTCATCCCTTTTTTTAGCTAATAGGAAGTGATCTATGAGCCGAAAATGAGGGAGGTTCCGCGAAAATGGGTTCATAGAGTAAGTCTATGAGCCGAAAATGAGGGAGGTTCNAATACAGTGTTTATTCTTTCTATCTCTTTATTAGGAACTACTTTAATCGGGGCGATGGTTGCCTTCGTATTAAATCGATTTAAATTTATTGGAAGTAAATTAATTTTAAATCTTTTTCTATTAGCGGCTTTAGTGCCTGGCGTTACGACTCAAATCGCTACATTCCAAATTGTTAACGGATTAGGTTTGTTTAATACCATTTGGGCAGCAATCATCTTGTATTTAGGTACAGATATTATTGCCGTCTACATCTTCTTACAATTTATGGAAAGCATACCGGTTTCATTGGATGAGTCAGCTATGCTTGATGGTGCAAGTTATTTTACCATCTTTAGAAAAATTATTCTTCCATTGCTAAAACCGGCGATTGTAACTGTCATTATTATTAAAGGTGTGAATGTATATAACGATTTCTATACGCCATTTCTTTACATGCCGAAAACCGATTTAATGACGATTTCAACATCGTTATTTAAATTTAAAGGTCCATTTGGTTCTGAATGGGAAGTTATTTGTGCTGGGATTATGATTGCGATTATTCCAACATTAATTGCTTTCTTATCATTACAAAAATATATTTATAACGGTTTTTCAAATGGAGCTGTTAAATAAGGAGTTTCATTTTGTTTCTACAAAAATAGGTATTTACTGAAAGGAGTATATAAATGTCTGAAGTAAAAATTATTGGTGAAGCTTTACCGAATATTCCGTGGGAGGAAAAACCACAGGATACACAATTCCCAGTTTGGCGTCATTCAGCAAACCCGATTATCAAACGCAATCCGACAAAGGGAATTGCTCGAATTTTTAATAGTGCTGTTGTTCCTTATGAAGGAAAATTTATCGGGGTATTCCGTGCAGAAACAATTAACGGTAGACCTCACCTCCATCTTGGTTGGAGTGATGATGCGATTAACTGGAAAATTGAAGAAGAACGTATCCCGTTTGTTGATGAAGAAGG
The DNA here is from genome assembly GCF_001244735.1 of Bacillus andreraoultii. Classification (GTDB taxonomy): domain Bacteria; phylum Bacillota; class Bacilli; order Bacillales; family Caldibacillaceae; genus Caldifermentibacillus; species Caldifermentibacillus andreraoultii. Next base: position 78,563 of record NZ_LN868936.1, on the reverse strand, counting down.
GAACCCATTCCAGCCCAAATATGCATATGATCCTCGTTTAGTGAAAGTAGAGGATGTGTATTATATTATTTGGTGTACGGATTTTTATGGAGCAAGTATTGGATTAGCGAAGACAACTGATTTTAAAACATTTGTACGATTAGAAAATCCATTTTTACCATTTAACCGTAATGGCGTGCTTTTCCCGAAAAAGATAAATGGAAACTACCTCATGTTATCTCGTCCAAGTGATAGTGGTCATACCCCATTTGGTGACATATTTGTCAGTGAAAGTCCTGATTTAGTTTATTGGGGAAAACACCGACATGTTATGACAAAAGGTGGAGAAGGTTGGTGGCACAACGTTAAAATTGGCGGTGGACCGGCACCAATTGAAACGACTGAAGGATGGTTACTATTCTTCCATGGTGTAACGGGAACATGTAATGGTTTGGTATATAGTATGAGTGCGGTGATTCTTGATAAAGATGAACCTTCTAAAGTGAAATATCGTTGTAAAAATCTTGTCTTGACTCCTGAAGAATGGTATGAGGAAAGAGGCTTTGTCAATAATGTCATCTTCCCTTGTGCAGCATTAGCGGATGCAGAAACAGGTCGGATTGCCATTTATTATGGTGCAGCAGATACATATGTTGCAATGGCGTATACAACTGTTGATGAGATCGTTAATTATGTGAAGGAGAATCACGAAGAAGTTGGCGACGATAAGGAAATTGGTATTATGTAATACTGGAACTTTTTGTAATATTTGTACCCCCTTTATATTTAAATAGATTTGCACGACTTTGAATTTTATTTGAAGCCGTGTGGTGGAGCGGATGTTCGAGATTTACGGTCATCCCTTTTTTTAGCTAATAGGAAGTGATCTATGAGCCGAAAATGAGGGAGGTTCCGCGAAAATGGGTTCATAGAGTAAGTCTATGAGCCGAAAATGAGGGAGGTTCCGCGAAAATGGGTTCATAGAGTAAGTCTATGAGCCGAAAATGAAGAGGATTTCGCGAAAATGGGTTCATAGAGTAAGTCTATGAGCCGAAAATGAAGAGGATTTCGCGAAAATGGGTTCATAGAGTAAGTCTATGAGCCGAAAATGAAGAGGATTTCGCGAAAATGGGTTCATAGAGTAAGTCTATGAGCCGAAAATGAAGAGGATTTCGCGAAAATGGGTTCATAGAATGAGTCTATGAGCCGAAAGTGAAGAGGATTCCGCAAAAATGGGTTCATAGAATGAGTCTATGAGCCGAAAATGAAGAGGATTCCGCGAAAATGGGTTCATAGGAAGAGTCTATGAGCCAAAAATGAAGAGGATTTCGCAAAAATGGGTTCATAGAGTGAGTCTATGAGCCGAAAATGAAGAGGATTTCGCAAAAATGGGTTTATAGAGTGAGTCTATGAGCCGAAAATGAAGAGGATTTCGCGAAAATGGGTTCATAGAATGAGTCTATGAGCCGAAAATGAAGAGGATTTCGCGAAAATGGGTTCATAGAATGAGTCTATGAGCCGAAAATGAAGAGGATTTCGCGAAAATGGGTTCATAGAAGAGTTTTATAATTTCGAAGTTTGGTAGCTCCGTGAAAATGGATTAAATGGATTTATAGGAGTAGTCAATAATCTCGAAATTTGGTGAAATCCGCGAAAACTGCTCTATAGAAAGAACCTATAAGCAGAAGATCTTAAATAACTTATATAGTTATACAGCCCTCACCTTTCTCGAAAGCTGAGGGCTGTTATTATTACAATAGATTTAATGAAACTCCATTATTAAACTTCTTTATTTTTTCTTTTTTTCATCATTATAGGTATCGTGATTCCTACAATGAGAAGTAACAAACCAGTAAAGAAAAGTTCATAATGATTCGTTGCGGTTTTTGGTAGTTTTTCAGTACTTTTTGCGTTATGTTTATGGTCGATTTGCTTATTATTATTTTTATCCAGTGGACTAGTACCGCCTGTAACTGATTGTGCATTTTGGTTGGACCCTGATTTATTAACATCCGTTTGATTAGAATCCGAATGATTCGTGTCCGATGTATTCGAACTCGACTTGTCCGTATCCGGTTTGTCCGTATCCGGTTTATCCATGTCAGGCTTGTCCGTATCCGGTTTTTCGCTATCCGGTTTATCCGTGTCAGGCTTATCCACATCCGGGTTTTCATTATCCGGTTTGTCCGTGTCAGGCTTGTCCGTATCCGGGTTTTCATTATCCGGTTTATCCGTGTCAGGCTTGTCCGTATCCGGGTTTTCATTATCCGGTTTATCCGTGTCAGGCTTGTCCGTATCCGGTTTTTCGCTATCCGGTTTGTCCGTGTCAGGCTTGTCCACATCTGGATTCTCGCCATCCGGTTTATCCGTGTCAGGCTTGTCTACATCTGGATTCTCGCCATCCGGTTTATCTGTATCTGGTTCATCACTTAACTCTATTAAGGAAACGTCATCTACATAGACATTAGCATTTCCTACTCCTTCGATTGGAAGAATTTCAATACCAATTGCTTGGATAGATTTGAGTTCCTTTATATCAGTGAGCGGTAATTTCAAAGTGACTACTTGGTTTTCTTCAATACTTACTTCTCCGCTATCAACCCAATTCCAAGCAGAACCTGTTTGCATGTATAATTTCACATTTGCTTTTCCTTTAGAAATCTTAACTTTTGCATATAAGGCATTTTCTCCGGTAAGGTCTTTAATCTCTGATGTTTGCAAACTAAATTTGCCTTTACTTAAATTAAAAGTAGTAGTCAAACTTGAACCATTGATAGCATTTTCTGATGTTGTTGTTACCTCGGTTGTTTCGTTTTCACTATAGCCAATTTTCCAGTTATTTGTCCCATCTTCAAAGTCGAATAATAATGGTTTCCGTGTTGGTTCCTCAATTGCTTTACCTTCGAGAGTAACCTCATCTAAATATAATTTTGCTTTTCCTTCTCCATTTTTAGGTAATACTTGTAGTCCGATTGCTTTTACTTGTTCAAGTTGTGCTTGATTAATTCCTTTTAGTGGGAAAGTAACTTTAGTAAATCCATCGGTTCCGACATGATAGGTTCCAGAATCTGCCCATGCCCAATCATTTCCAGTTTTAATATAAAGTTTTACATCAGCAGAACCACTAGAAAGTTTTACATTTGCTGATATGGCATCAATACTAGCTAGGTTTAAATCAGTTATTTTACTTAGCTCGAAGCCACCACTTTTAGATAAATTGAATTCAGTAACCAATGAATGTTTCCCACTAGTAGCAAATTCATCTGTTACTTTCGGCTTTGTTGCTTCAGAATGATTTTGTGTCACATCAAAGTCTTCTACATCGTTCTCAAAATCATATAAAATACCAGGTTTTTCTGGTTTACG